>MAIU01000062.1 GCA_003344655.1 Candidatus Korarchaeota archaeon NZ13-K | reverse complement strand
AGAGCTCGTGCCTTCCTTCACGTTGGCTGCGACTTTCATGAGCCAATGATGGAGGTCCATGAGTCCCACAACGGTCCCCCCATGAGGGGATGTATCTTATGCGAAGCAATGCTTCGAGAGAGTCTCTTGAGGCCCCTCATCGTGATGCTCCGCAAGTAGCAGCTCTCAGAGTCGGGAAAAGGGCTTGAAGGTCTCATCGAAGTCTCACCTTCGGGCAGAGTGGGTCTGGGGATGGCAATCCTCCCCAGTGATTGTGGGCCCTGGCGTAGCACCCTCCGAGGCACCTCTCATCACCGCAGCATCCCTCTGGCATCATCTTCGCTTTCAGATAAAGGGGATGGGCGTTCAGTTTTATCCAAGATCCGAGGATCCCATCCTCAATGACATCGGCCACCTCGACACCCATGACGTCGCAGAGGAGCACCTTCCCACCGGGAGAGATGTCCAGCTCCCTCCAGCCCCTGCAGTTGCTGTGACGGAGGTTCCTGAATCCCTCCAGTGATGCTAGGAATGGTGCGCACCAAACGCTCACCTCCACCCCCAGCTCCCCAGCCACCTCCTCCGCCTGGGACAGGCTCCTCAGGAACTCATCCCTTTCCACGAAGCTTCCAGTCTCCAGAGCCCTTCCGAAGGCCATCGATGGTATCAAGGATATGCTCTCAGCCCCGAGCTCCTCAGCCATCCTTATGGCATCCCCCACCCTCTCGTGGTTCAACTTAGAGACTGTGATGTTGACGTGAAAGGGTAATCCGAATCTCCTAATGATCTCGATGCCCCTGAGGAATCTCTCCCAGGTTCCCCTCCCCTTCACCCTCTCGTAGACATCTCGCGGACCATCCAAGCTCGTCATGAGGAAGACCCCGCGCCTGGAGAGCTCCGAAGCGATTTCCTCCCTCATGAGGGTGAGGTTCGTGAAGATGCTCGCCTCGATCCCCAGCTCAGCGGTCTCCCCGATTATGTCGAGCATGTCATCCCTCAGGAGCGGCTCCCCTCCCGTGTAGTTTATGTACTCGATTCCCGTCGCCTGGGCCTCCAGCAGGACCCTCCTCAGGGCCTCCCCCCTGAGGGGCCGCTCCCCCAAGTAGTGGGTCGCGTAGCAGTAGGGGCAGCTCAGGTTGCACTGAGCCGTCACAATCCAGACGATCCACTCCGGACGCTCACCGCTCAAGGAACCACCTCCCATAGGCCGGATTTCAGCATCGATGCGATGGATCTATATCTAGGGCATCGCACCTTAAACCTCGGGTCCCTGACCCGAGCCTCCGCCTCTATTGCTCGAGTATTACTTCCCAGCGCTCCCTTATATCAATCACCCCCGGTCCCATCCCGGATGCCGACCCGGGAGGACAGGCTCGCGAGCATAGTCAGGAGCTTCGGGAGGATAGAGAGGATAGCGTACTCTGATGCGATCACGGCGGATGGCGAGAGGGTGAGCTGCACGGAGCTCAGGGTGAGGCTGAATGAGGGGGCCAGCCTCGAGGAGCTCGTGATACTCCTCAGGATGAACGGCTTCGTTGTGGAGGGCTTCTCCAAGAGGGGGCTCAAGGCGAGGATACTCATCTCCTGAGACGAAGCTATCGAAAGGCTTTTAAGTGCGGCCGGCCGCCCCGCAAGGATGCCCGGGCTGAGGGAGCTAATGATAGCAACCAGACCCTGGTCCTTCACAATGACGGCGGTGTCCGTTACGGGGGCCGCCTCCTACTCATATTATTCTACAGGAGCCTTCGACCCACTCCTCTACCTCCTGACGCTGGCCGGAGTTACCCTCTTGCACGCTGCGGCTAACGTGCTAAACGATTATTACGACACGATCAGGGGGGTTGATGTTGAGGGAGCACCCACCACTAGATACAGGCCTCACCCGATAATAAGCGGGATGATGATCCCAAAATACCTCAGGAATTATGGTTTCTCCCTGATGTTCGCTGGCCTCTGCTTCGCGGTAGCTCTATCCTTGATTAGGCCCCTTGTACCAATGCTCCTGGCCCTCGTGGGGGCGCTGCTCCTCCTCACCTACTCCGGCCCCCTGGGGTACAAGTACAGGGCGATGGGGGAGCTGGGCGTCTTCCTCGCTTGGGGGGTCTTCATCTGGGTGGGCACACACTACGTCCTCACGGGCAGCCTGTCCCTGGGGCCCGCCATCGCCGGGGCGCCCGTGGGCCTCCTGGTGGCGGCCGTTCTCACCGCCAACAACCTGAGGGACGTGGAGTACGATGGGGAGAGGGGAGCTAAGACCATGATAGTCATGATGGGGGTGAGGAGGGGTATCATGCTCTACGCGGCCGAGGTGCTGATTCCATACGCGCTCGTCTTGACCGCCATCCTCGCGGGATCCCTCCCCCTCACATCCCTGCTCACCCTACTCACGTTACCGATGGCCCTCAGGATCCTGAGGAGGTTCAGCAAGGCCATTCCGGAGAACTCGGACCCGATGACGGCATCCCTCGTCCAGAACTTCGGGATCCTCTACATAGTGGGCATGCTGCTCGGGGTCCTCGTCGGCCGGTAGCGCGGAGCTGAAGGGGTGGGCGAATCCATTTTATATCTTCGGGGGCCCATCGATCGACCCCCCATGAGGAGCAGGATATGGGAAGTCTCTTCCACACTCGTTAGAGTCGCTTTAGGTATTGAGAAGGCGGATCTCGTCATTCTTAACTCGAATTTCGTCAATGTGAACTCGGGGGAGGTGCTGGAGGGTTACGGCGTCGCCGTCAAGGGTGACAGGGTCGCTGCGATAGGAGAGGTGTCGCACACGATAGGCCCCCGGACGCAGGTGATCGATGCCAGGGGCATGTACCTTGTCCCGGGCTTCATAGACGCCCACGTCCACGTGGAGAGCAGCATGCTCTGCCTCACGAACTTCGCCAAGGTCGTCCTTCCCAGGGGGACCACCTCCGTCTTCATAGACCCGCACGAGATAGCCAACGTCCTAGGCTTGGAAGGGGTGAGGATCATGGTGGAGGAGTCGAGGGACCTGCCCCTGAAGGTCTTCGTCACGGCACCCTCCTGCGTCCCGGCCAACCCCTCCTTCGAGACATCCGGAGCCCACCTCGGGGTTGGGGAGGTGGAGGAGATGCTCTCCTGGGACGGTGTGGTGGCGCTCGGGGAGATGATGAACTACCCCGGGGTGCTGGCGACCGATCCGGAGGTCTTCGGGAAGATAAACGCCGCCCATAGGGCTGGGAAGGTCGTCGAGGGTCACGATGCCGGACTCCTCGGGAGGGAGCTCACCGCATACGCTGCGGCAGGAATATCGTCATCCCACGAGATGACGAGGAAGGTGGACGCTATAGAGAGGCTCAGGCTCGGCATGTACGCCTACATGAGGGAGGGCTCAGCCTGGCTCGACGTTAAGGAGACTGTGAAAGCCATAACCGAGGCGAAGCTTGACTCCAGACATGCGTGCCTCGTCACGGATGACAGGGAGGTGGACTCGATAATCAAGCAGGGCCACATGGACCACGTAGTGAGGAGGGCCATAGAGGAGGGATTGGATCCCATCAGAGCGATCCAGATGGCCACGATAAACCCGGCTGAGCACTACGGTCTGGCAAGGGAGATAGGAAGCGTCGCTCCGAGCAGACTGGCCGATATACTGCTGCTCAGGGACCTTACCAGGGTGGAGGTCGATACCGTCATAGCCGACGGCAGGGTGGTGGCGAGGGAGGGTAAGCTTGCTATCGATATGAGACCCCCAAGTTACGATGAGAGGTACTTAAGGACGGTGAGGCTTCACAAGAGGCTTCAGCCCGATGACTTCCGCATAAGGGCTCCCATGAGTGATGGAAGGGTGAGGGTCAGGGTCATAGAGGCAATGGAGGGCAGCGTTCTTACCAAGTGCGCGGTGGAGGAGCTCGAGGTCAGGGGAGGGGAGATCCTGCCGGACGCCTCGAGGATGATCTACAAGGTCGCGGTCGTGGAGAGGCATAAGGCGAGCGGGAACATGGGGCTGGGCTTCGTGAAGGGATTCGGCTTCAGGCTGGGAGCAGTGGCCTCCACCATAGCCCATGATAACCACAACCTCCTCGTGCTTGGGATGAGCGATCGTGACATGGCGCTGGCGGTCAACACCCTGGCCGAGGCCGGAGGGGGAATAGTGACAGTGGACGGGGGGGAGGTGCTCTCCCTGGTGAGGCTCCCGCTGGCCGGGCTCATGTCGACGGATGAGCCGGAGAGGGTGGCTGAGGAGCTCGAGAGGACTTACGATGTCTGGAGGGAGAGGGGATGCGGTTGGGTGTCGCCTTTCATGACGATGTCCCTCCTCGCCCTGGACGTCCTCCCCGAGCTCAGGATAACGGACAGGGGTCTCATAGATACCGTCAACTTCAGGTACGTTGACCTGATATACGAGCATTCATAAAACTCAACTGTTTTTATGAGATCCGGGTGAATTTCAACCCCTCATTCGGGCGAGCTTCGATGACCGGGCGGGATCTGAGCCATTTCGAGGCCCGGCATGTTGCGGGTTCCAGGGGAGAGCCAGAACCCCCCTCGGATCGCTGCGACCCATGGGGTTAGCTTCCCCGTGTTGGGTACGTAAAGTTTCCTGAACAATAGAGGCATCCGAAACGATTATGTAGAAGCTCGCCCCAACTCAATAGAACATGTCAACTGAGCGGGTACTGGAGAGATTGATGAGGGCTGTGGAGAAGGATCCGAGAATACTCATCACGATCAAGACGATACTGGATTACCACAACAGCGTGTTCAGGTGCCAGAAGTGCGGATCCTCCGATCTGGAGAGGATATCAGCCCTCCAATACAGGTGCAGGGAGTGCGGCTCCACCTACCTCTACATCCCCTTCTCGCCCTCTGAGCTATCGCCGCAGCCACCCTTCTCCCACATCCTCGAGCTGGTCGGCTCCGGGGTGATAGAGGCGGTCCACGGCGGGAGCAAGAAGGTGAGTTACGTCGTGTCCAGGCCGGAGCTCCTGAGAAGGGTCCTGGAGAGCAAGGGTCTCATTCTTGGGGAGACAATAGCCCCGGGAGGATCGGAACTCGGGGTTGAGGAGGGATCTGAGGAGCTAAGGAGTCTCCTGAGCGATTTCAGGAGCATAGTGTCCCTGATAACAAGGTCCATCAGGAGCGACAGCTCCGCCCACTTCCTGCTGATAGGCCCCAGGCTCTCGCTCAAGGAGCTCATAATGGAGGAGCTGCGCAGGATACCCAGCTCCTACCTCTACGTCCCCGGCAGCGAGCCCTCGCTTGATGAGGTGCTCTACGGGGTGAGGCCCAATCCCCTGATAATACAGGGCCTCGAGAGGCTCAGATCCTCCGTCGATCTGTCAACGCTCGCGAACTTCCTCTCATCGGGAAGGCTTTTCGTGAGGAGCAGGGGTGAGGTGCTGGAGCACAGGGCCACCCTGCTGGCATCGGCCACGAGTGAGAGGTCAATCCCGAGGGACCTGACCGGCTACTTCATATCCTTCTACCTGCCGCCGATAGAGGATGAGTCCATCAGGAGGAGAATAATAGCTAAAATAGTGATGGAAAGAAGCGGAAAGGATGAGAGATTTTCCGATTATGTGGCTGAGAAATCATCTATTTTCACAGAATTTGGCTTCAGAGAGTTCCTGGAGCTGGCCAAGCTATGCGACGATTTGGAGTGCATAGACAGCGTGGTTTCCCTTCTGATGAAGTACAGCAAGCCGGTGAGCAAGAAGGGGAAGAGAGCGAAAGGTTGAGGAAATGGGAGTCAGATTCATCTAGTGGCCGAGAGATAGGCCTCTAGCAGTTCGCTCACCTTCCTTCCCATGGCAAAGACGGGCCTTATCCCCCAGGAGGTCAGGCTGCTTATCACATCCTCCGGGAAGGAGATGGAGACCACCACGTTCACCCCCATGTGCTTCAGCCAGGAGGCCAGGCTGGGGCCCCTGTAGGGGAGCAGCGTGGAGGCCGGGTTCCTTATGACATCGACGCTCCTCACCTCACCCTCCTCAACTGTCACTATCGTGAAGAAGGGTGCGTATATCGGCTGACCGAAGACCAGAGCCTCGAGCCCCTCGGGCCCCTTGGAGGGTATCGCTATCTTCTCCACACGGGGATCTCCTCCCCCTGCAATAAAAAATTTCCGTGAGGGATCAGCCGTAGAGGCGCTTGAGGTCCTCCAGCCTCCTCAGCCTGTCCTCCACCCTCGGGTGGGTCGAGAACAGGTTCATCAACCTCTCGAGGAGGGAGGGCTCCCTCTCGATGTACTCCCTGATCCTGAGGTCCTCATGGCCCCCGATGCCGGGTCCGCCTGAAGTGGGATCCGCTATCATGAGGGCCTTCGCCGCGACGAGCTGCTCACCTCTCCTAGGATCAGTGCTCTCCACTATCTTGATAAGGGCTCTCTGGAGCTTCTCGGCACCCCTCTCAACTGTCATCGCTGAATGCGCATCAGCGTAGAACTCCCTGAGCCTGCTCAACCTGAGGGCCAGCAGGTAGAGCACCCAGCCTATCAC
>MAIU01000061.1 GCA_003344655.1 Candidatus Korarchaeota archaeon NZ13-K | reverse complement strand
CCCGATGACTAGGGCCGAGTCCTTCGGGATCAGCTTCTCCCTTCTCTACCCCTCAGACCTCTACGGCCCGCTCTCGGAGGTTGAGGAGCCCCGGGAGGTGCTCGGGTACGCCCTCTCGAGGGTCTTCAGGGATGCGGTGTCGGAGGCCGAGAGCGCCTCCTCCGACCTCGGGGAGGAGGTCCCCATCCTCGGGATGGACTTCTCCCTCAGCCCCTGGATGGAGGAGAGCGCAGCCAGGGTCGTGAGCCTGGTCGCGAGATCCCCCTTCCTGGGACCCGGAACCCCATCGGCAGTGGCTGAGGTGAACTCCGCGATAGGGGAGGCATCGCGCGGCATGAGGAGGCTGGGGTTCAACGAGCTGATGCTCCCCATGGCGGAGGATGACCTGCTGAAGGAGGCGGCCCTGAGCTTGGAGATGGGCGCCAGGGAACTGGCGCTGCTCACGCCCTACTGCCTGTCCGGCTTGGACATGGTGGTCCTACCCCTGAGCATGGGCAGGAGTGACCTGGCCAAGCTGATAGGGGATGTGATGACCGCGAGCCGCATAAAGAGGAGGGTCCTCGGGGTGAGGGTCGTGCTTGCTGACGCTGAGCCCGGGGAGGAGATCGAGTTGGGGAGGTTCGGGAGGGTCCCCGTCATGAGGATTTGATCATGCCCTCCCGAAGAGCCTGTTGTTTATATCCACGGCTGCCCTCACACCATCGCCCACAGCCTTCGCTATCTGCATGGGCTCGCCGGTCACGTCCCCCACCGCGTAAACGCCCGCTAAGTTAGTTCTCTGCCAGCAGTCCACCTTTATGAAGCCCCTCTCATCGACCTCCACTCCTGCCTCCCTTGCGATCTCGCTCCTCGGCTCAACTCCCACGAATATGAAGACACCATCGGCCTCCAGGAGCCTCTCCTCCCCGGTCCCGAGGTCCCTCACGATCGCCCCCTCCACCCTGCCGCTACCGACCACCTTGCTCAGCACGCTGTTGAGCAAGAGTCTCACGTTCGCCGTGGATCTCAGCTTATCCACTAGCGCCCTCTCTGCCCTCATGCTGTCCCTCCTGTGAACCAGGATGACCTCCCTCGCTATCCTTGATAGGTATATGGCTGAGATGGCGGCCGTGTTACCCCCACCGACAACTATCACCCTCTTGTCCCTGAAGAAGGGGCCGTCGCAGACGGCGCAGTAGCTCACCCCCCTTCCGAAGAGCTCGGACTCCCCGGGTATGCCGAGCTTCCTCTCCTCGGCTCCCGTGGCTATCACCACCGCCCTCGCCACGAACTCCCTGCCGGATCTGGTGAGGATCCTCTTCAGCTCACCCCCCAGGTCGAGCCTGATGACCTCCTCGGGTGAGAGGATGGAAGCCCCGGACTTCAGAGCGTGCATGTGCATCTTCCTGGCTAGCTCCTCCCCGCTTATGGACTCGAATCCCGGGTAGTTCTCTATGAGTGGGTTCACGTTCACCTTTCCGCCGGGAGCGCTCCTCTCTATCACGAGGGTCCTCAGACCGTACCTGGCCAGGTAAACAGCCGCGGTCAGACCACCAGGCCCTCCGCCGACTATCACGACGTCCTGCTCCCTATCCACCCTCTGGGCCTGGGGTACTATGAAGCCGCCCAGCGAGCTCATGCAGACTCCCTCCTCACGATCTCGAACCTTATCAACTTAAGCTTGGTCCCCTCCCTCAGGACATCGTCCCCATATATGGATCTAAGCTCCATCAGGAGCTCGCTCAGGCTCCCGAAGCCATCCTCCTCCGCAAGCTCATCGTTCAGCTCCTCCACGCAAACCTCCTCCACGCACTTTATCAGGGCCTCACCTATCCTCTCCTCCCCCACCTCCACCATGACAAGATCTCCCGGCCTCAGGGAGCTCTCCCTCCTTATCGTGGTCCTCTTCCTACCCGAGATTATGGCGTCCCTGTACTTCCCCCTGAACCTGAGGACCTTCATCGGCTCACCCCTTGAGCAGCCTGTTCACCATGGGCGGAACCACGCCGCCCCTGGCCAGCAGAGCCTTGGATCCGATCTTGGGAACCCCCAGAACTGGTGAGGAACCGAGCAGCCCACCGAAATCAACTTTTTCTCCCTCCCTGGCACCCGGAACGGGGATTAGCCTCACCCCCAGAGTCTTGTCCAGCGCGACACCAAGAGCCATGACGTCCCCTATTATCGCTGAGATGACGTGACTCTCAACATCCCCCGGGATGGGCACCATGTCGAGCCCGGTGCTGCAGACCGCTACCATCGCGAGCAACATCTGCAGGTTGAGGGATCCCCTCCTGACGGCCTCGGCCATCCCATAGTCCTCGCTCACCGGTATGAAGGCCCCGCTCAGTCCTCCCACGGATGAGGTGGCCATCGCTCCCCCCTTCTTGATCGCATCCGTCAGTATCGCCAGGGCCAGCAGGCTCCCGGGTGCCCCCACATCGCTCACCCCAATCGCCCTGAGCACATCGGCCACGCTATCCCCAACGGCCGGTGTGGGGGCCAGAGAGAGGTCCACTGATCCGAACCTTACACCCATCTCCCTGGCTACCTCCCTCCCCACGAGTTCGCCCAGCCTTGTTATCTTGAAGGCCGCCCTCTTTATGGAGTCGTGGACGGTCCTCACATCTCCCCCCTCGACCAGCCTCACCATTCCCTCCACAACACCAGGCCCGCTCACCGCGACGTTTATGACGGGATCCTCCTCCCTCCCGTCATGGAAGGCACCTGGTATGAAGGGCACGCCGCTCACGGCGTTGGCGAAGACCCCCAGCCTGGTGCACCCCCTCCCATCGCTCAGCTCAGCTGTCCTCTTGATGACTTCTCCCATGAGGGAAACCGCATTCAGATTTATGCCGTGCATCGTGGAGGCCACGTTCACGAGGGAGGAGAGCCTCTCAGTGGAGGAGAGCGCCTCTGGTATCGAGTTAATCAGACCGAGATCTCCAAGGGAGAATCCAGAATCAACGAAAGCCGCATAACCGCCTATGTAATCTATCCCGAGCTCCTTGGCAGCCCTGTCCAATCGCTCCGCTATCCTCAAGCCGATCCTCCTCGCCTCCTCAGGATCGGAGGCCCTAGAGTCTATGAGGTCGCAGATGGGGGTGACGGCCACCCTCTTGGTCACGATCCTCACCCCCAATCTCCTGGATACCCTCTCCACAGCCTCGCTGAGCCTCGAAGATCTCTCCAGGAGCACGCTGTATACCCCCTCTGCTATGTCCTCGTGCCTCAGGGCCGGGAGCAGGCTTATACCTAGGGTGACGGACCTCACGTCCAGGTTCTGGAAGGAGAGCATCTCAACTATCTCCGATATCTCGCTGGCATCGTACTTGGGCATACTCACACCCTCTGCATGAACCTGAACACGCTCTCGTGAAGCACCAGGACCTTGACACCGACCAGCTCCCCCTTCCTCTCAAGCTCCTCCCTCAGCGAATTTATATCGAGCTCGCTCCTAGAGATGTCGACGAGCATTATCATGGAGAAGATGCCCCTGAGCACCGTCATGGATATGTCAATTATGTTGGCGTTGGCCTCCGCTAGGGCTGATGATATCGCGGCAACTATGCCCGGTCTATCGGCGCCCAGCACGGTGACTACCGCCAGTTCATTAGGCATAGGCCTCGGCGTCAACCCCCAGTATTATGCCTTTCGTGCGGCTCATGGAATGAAGTCACTGAGGCTCACCAACTCTCTGAACTCCGTCCTCATCCTGCGGAGAGCATCGGGACTCTTTTCAAATAATCCACCATCTGGGGCTCTCTGTATGAGAAAGTTCCTGAAAATAAACGATGGGAGGTGCGATAGATTTATATAAAATCATGCTTGCGAATCTCCGCCACCGCGCGGCAGGGGCGTTATGATGGGTGAGGCACCAACGATATTCGTGAGGAGGTCTTCTGGACTCGTTAGGGAGGTTTATCCTAAGGACTCATTCATATACAACGTCTACTTCACGGCATACTTCACAGCTCTGGTCTTTGTCTACTTAATAGCCCTCTACGTGGTCCCGGCTCAAGCCTTAGTGCCGGGATTGCTGGTCTCGACAGCTCTGTTCGCGTTCCAGGTCCTGGTGTACGCTCTAACGTCAACAGCTATGCCCAGGAGCGGAGGAGACTATGTGATAATAAGCAGGGCACTGCATCCCCTCCTAGGTTTCCTCTCTAGCTGGAATTGGTTCATCTGGTTGGCGTTCTGGTTTGCCTTCGGTGGTTACACATTCTCCTGTGTCGCTCTCTCCACAATGTTCTTGACTCTGGGGCTCGTGACTAACAGCCCCGCCCTAGTCTCTCTGGGAGAGAGACTGGCGGATCCGATACAATCGCTGATCGTCGGCACCCTCATAATGATCGTATTCCTCCTCCTGACATCATTCGGTCTCAGGAAGTTCCTGAAAGTGCAGTTGATCACTTTCGTGGTGGGATTGGTGGGCGTCCTGATAGGCCTCGTATACCTAGCGATTTGCGATCCAGCCACGTATGCTTCCACGCTTAACAGGCTGATGAGCCAATACACCGGGACTCTCGATACCTATAATGCGATAATAGATGCCGCTAAGGGGCTAGGATGGGGACCGGAGAGGGTGTACGGCTACACGCTGGAGCACCTATTGAAGGTGCTCCCGGCAGCCTACCTAGCAGTCCCTTGGACGATGGGGACTGTTTTCATAGCGGGCGAAGTGGCCCAGGTTAAGAGAGCTCAGATATTGGGGGAGATTGGTGGATTAGCGTTCATAGGTGGACTCACGGTCGTAATAGCATTTCTCCTTCAAAAGGCTATGGGTATTGAGTTTCTCTCAGCCTTCTCCTATTTGTTCTACAATCCTCCGGAGAACCTGAAGGTACCCATACAACCATACTTCAATACCCTGGCATTTCTGATAATAGAGAATCCATTACTGAACCTATGGGCGAATCTTGGGTTCATCTTCTTGGGCTGGATGTACATGGCTCAGAACCTACTTAATGATAGCAGATTGCTCTTCGCTTGGTCCTTCGATAGGCTGATCCCCGAGAAATTCGCTGAGGTAAACGAGAGATTCAATTCCCCGATATACGCGCTTCTCACGGTTTTTGTCATAGCAGAAGCCTTCTTATTCGCTATAGTATTCGTACCAGAGCTTCAGGTGATCTCGAGTATAATGGCGCTCTCGTTCTCAGTGATCATAATGTCCTTGGCAGCGATATTCTTCCCCTACAGAAGGAAGGATCTCTTTGAGAGTTCCGAAGTGAATTGGAAGATATCCGGAGTTCCAGTAATAACAATACTGGGCATTCTGTCCCTCTTAGTGAACCTTATTGCGAACTATTACTGGATAACCGATCCGAACTATGGTGCGGTGAATGACATCTCCGTGGCGGCGATGCTGACGGTCATAGTGGTGGGAATCCTGATATACCTGCTCGGCATATTGAGAATGAGGAGGAAGGGAATCGAGGTATCCAAGGTGTACACACAACTCCCGCCGGTGTGAGAGGTGACCCTTCAATCTGCAATCTTTTTTATTTTCTTCCCGGGAGTCGCCAGGCCGGAGGGTTCCTTATGAGAAGGGTGGGTAAGGAGAACGTGATATACACCTTCAGCCCAAAACATAAGCCCGTCGAGACAGTTAATCCAGGTGAATATGTCCTGTTTGAAACGGAGGATGCTTTCGGGGGGCAGGTGAAGGGGGAGGATACACCTCCGGATAAACTCGATTGGTCCAGGGTGGACGGAGCCACAGGGCCCGTTTACATCAGGGGAGCGGAGCCCGGGGATACGCTTGTGGTGGATATACTCGATATAAGGCTGCAGGAGAGAGGGGCGATAGCCGTTATACCGGGGTACGGAGGGCTGTACCATCTCAACTTCTCACCCAAGGCGAAGGTTGCAAGGGTAGACCGCAGTTTCGTATATTTCGATGATCTCAAGATCGCCGTGAGACCAATGATAGGCACGATAGGCGTGGCTCCTGAGGGTGATGAGATCCCAACGGGCCATCCCGGAAGGCATGGAGGGAACATGGATGTGAGCGAACTCGGGGTAGGGGCCAGGCTATATCTTCCAGTTTTCTGTGAGGGAGCACTACTGGCCCTAGGTGACCTGCATGCTGTTCAGGCCGATGGCGAGCTCTGCGTGTCAGCGATAGAGTGTCCCGGCGAGGTGCTGGTTAGATTGGATCTGATAAAAGGTAAGAGACCAAATTGGCCCATCCTAGAGACCGAAGACAGTTTTCAAGTTATATCAGCCGGCAAGTCCTTGGATGAAGCGATGAGGGAGGCTGCAGAGGAAGCAGTTAGGGCCTTGATGAGGGCTAGAGGGATCTCATTCGAGGAGGCCTACATGTTGGGCAGCCTCCTGGTGAATCTCAAGATAAATCAGGTGGTGGATCCCCTGCTGGGCGTGAGGGCATCCGTCCCCAAGGGCCTGGTGAGCGCGGATGACTTCCTAGTGAAGGGATGATGCTGAACCTAAATCCATGAGCTCTTTCATCATGATGCGAATCGTGTGGATTCTCATGATCTGATGCAGTTTCAACTGTTCTCCTCGAGAGCCATCCCCCGCCCAGCTGGGGTGCGATCTCAGGTGAGCGGCTCGGTTTTAAATGAGGGCTCCTTCGAGCTCGGGATGATAGAGGTGCTTCCTTCCGTGATAGAGGGGAGCTCATCCGCCCCCCCTTCTAAGAGCTACTCTCACAGGGCCTTAGCGGTCTCCCTGCTTTGCGAGCGCACCTCAGAGATAGAGGGGGTGTCCGCGTGCAGGGACGTCGGGGCCACACTGAATGCGGTGTCTATGATGGGGGCTGGGCTGAGGGTGGAGAGGGG
>MAIU01000060.1 GCA_003344655.1 Candidatus Korarchaeota archaeon NZ13-K | reverse complement strand
GTTATCAGGGGTTCCACCGAGAGGTTATGGGAGCTTCCCTCCACCCAGCTGAACTCTCCCCCTCCATCGTAGGCCCTCCCGTCCACGTAGACCCTCAGGCCCGGGGGATCCGTCATCACCTCGACCCTTAGGGGACTCACCTCAACGTAGGCGCTGACCCAGTCACTCGAGGCCCCGGAATACTCATCATTTCCCTCCCAGGAGGCTCTGAATCTCCAGGAGCCGCTCTCGTTCAGGGCAATCCTGTGAGAGAAGTTCCCATCGAAGGCCAGCTCGATCTGTCTCCTGGAACCCGAGGGGCTGATCACCTCGAGGGTGAGCCTTCCCCTGAGCTTGGGGGTCACCAAACCAGATAGCTCCACCTCCTCACCCCTGAGCACCCTCTCGGGTCGAACCCTCAGCTCCAGCGATGAGAACCCCTTGCTTACGACCACCTGAACCTCGTTGCTAGTGGTCAAGTGACTGGTCCCGCAGTATAGCTCGTACCTGAACGCGTGCCTCCCCACCTTCTCCCCATCGAACCTGAGCTTGATCCCGCTGACCCCCGGCGCCCCCAGGGCCTCACCGTAGCCCTCAGCCGGGATCCTCAGCGTGGTACCGTTGGGGTATGTCCTGAGGAAGACCACGTGATACTCGGGGCACCCCACGTCGCTCCAGAACAGGTTGAGCTCTATGCCCTCATCTATGGTCACGGAGCTCTTGGAGGCCCATAGTTTGGCTTCCTGGGCTGTGGTGACGTGCGGGATGGATGAGGCGAGCGCCACGAGCATCAGAAGTGCGATCAGTCTCTCCCTCTTCGGCATCCCTGCAGCCTACTGTGGGCCCCTATTAACCTTTCCCTTTCCCCTTGGATGTTCATCATTGCACCCACGAAGTTTACCTCGCCCATAACCTTTTGGCGGGCTATTGGGTCGTGGGTGGCGGTCTGGCCCAACGGAGCGATCGCATTCTAGTTTATAGCACCTCTCATGCCCAGATGGGCTCTCGGGAGGAGTTTCCCATCATATCAACCCTTCTGACATGAACGCTTCCCCTAGCATCAGATGAGCTGCAGCTCCACCAGACATGCTAGGTCTGAGCGTCGCAGTCCCAGCGGTCGAGGGATGCCGTGAGGCTTACAGCCTCTGCGGCTTTCTCAATCCCGTGGGAGGAGCGTGACCACAAGATCCGATCGGGCCTCATAGGTAACCTCCCGGCTGCCCCGATGGCCTGGCCCTGGCCACGACGGTGAGCTCCGGGCTGTCCTCGGTCACCGGCTTCCCGGAGTAGTCCTCGAACATGGCCACCATATCGAAGCCCGCATCCGATAGGAAGTGCCTCAGCTCCCTGGGTGTGAAGAGCCTCAGCTCCAGCTCGTGAGTCATCGTGTCAACGGATCCCGATCCCATATCCATCAAGGACCACGATATCTCGGCCGTAGAGACCTGGTTCAGCGCATCGATCCTCCAGACCTCCTCCTTTATCGCCAGCATGGGACCGGACTTCCTGAAATGGGTGGATGGCATCTCGAAATAGGCCCTCTTCTCCAGCACGCCGAGGGCGCTCCAAGTATCGAACACGAAGCATCCCCCTCCCCTCAGCGACCTTCTGACGCTCCTGAGGAAGTCTAATAGCTCATCATCCGATGTGAAGTAGCTTATCACACCGTAAATGGCTATTGCGGCATCAAATTCCTCCCTGAAATCCAGCTTCCTGACATCCGCCACCATGAAGGATGCGTTGGTCAGCCCGGAGGCCTTCTCCCTCGCCCTAGCTATCATCTCCTCGGACAGATCCACTCCCAGCACCTCGTAACCCCTGCGAGCCAGCTCAACGCTATGTCCACCTGAGCCACAACCCAGATCTATCACCCTCCTTACAGGAAAGGGTGCGTACTCACGGAAAATCCTCTCTAAAAAGTCCACCTCACATCTCACGTCCCTGTTGGAATAAAGTAGGTCGTAGTGGATGGCGTATAACCTGTCATTGCGCACGTGGATCCTCCCCGATTTCCCCACTTAAATGTTTCGCTCATCCCGCGTCACCGCGACGCGGGCGGTGATTTTGTGAGTGATCGAAGCTCGTTACACTCGGGATCTTCTGAGGCATAAGGGAGTGTCCGTGTCCATGATGACTTAGCAAGGATCTCACGCGAATCTACGGCGAATGATCTAGGTTCTTTCCTTTTCCCGGAATCCTCTTGGGGTTCCGGATCATGAGAGGGGAGCAATCCTCGGGGAGAGCGGGATTCCAGATCACTTCCCCGCATCCTTTGAAATCTCCTAGAGTACCCTTCCTATCACAAGCTCCACATCGTGTTCCTCGCACAGCCTCTCGATCTCCCTCGCGACCTGCCTAGGCGCTGTGAGGACTATCAGTATCTTCCTTTCAGCCTCCCTCTCATGAGCCTTCTCAGCAGCTTCCACCTTCCTCAGGAGTTTGTATAGCTCCTCCGCGGATTCCGCATGAGCGGTCACCTCTCCCACGATCAGCGGCTCCTCGCAGAAGAGGTCTATCTCCTCGCCGTCAATCACTTCCGCTCTCAGCTCCCTGTCCTGGGGAATGATGCCGGACTCCCTGAAGCGCTGTGTGAGAAGCGTCCTGACGAACTCCTCAAACGTCACACCTGCGAACTTGCTCAGCTGGCTGAATCCGTAGTACATCTCGCCACGCAGCTCCTTGTGTAGCTTCTCCAGCCTCCTAACGCTTCTGCGCAACTTGAGCTGCTCCCTGCGAAACTCAAGCTGATCCTCCTCTATCCTGGCGATCCGATCCAGCATTTTGTTGAAGTCCTCCCTCAGCCTCTCTATAGCCTCGGAGTGCCTCCTCACCTCGATCCAGAGCTTCTCCTGGCCCTCGGCGAGCCTCTCTATAGCCTCGGAGTGCCTCCTCACCTCGATCCAGAGCTTCTCCTGGCCCTCGGCGAGCCTTCCCTGTCCCTCTCGCAGGTCCCTGATCTCCCTGAGGAGATCCTCTAGGATCCTCTCGTGGCTGTCCAGTCTGGCGAGTAGCTCATCCAGGCCGAGGAATCCAGCTACCGCATACCTGAACTCCTCGTCCTCCTTCAGAAGCTTCAGGAATCTCCTCTTGAGCTCAACCTCCTGCTCGGACATCCTCATCGAGAAATCCCATCTAATATATAAAAACTTGAGCGGCGCGGCTCATTAGGTCACATCCGCGCCCCAGGCAGCCCGCAACACCGGGAAACTGGAGCGGCCTTGGGCCATGAACTGATGATGCCCGCGACACCGCGCAGTCGAGGCTGGAGGTTTAGGGAGGTGACTTTCAGAGGATCCACTCGCTCATGCATCCAGTTAGCTCGATGCTGGCTCTCTTTGGTCGGAGATCTTAGATAGCAGGCTCACCTCCCAGATAATTAATCTCTAATAACTCTTTTGCCCTTAAACTCGATTTCTTACAGACAGGTATTGTATGAAACTCAAATTCAAATTACTACCCACACGAGCTCAGAGAGGAGGAGAGAACTCACCCTATGGGGTTCCAGGAAGATTTAGGGTAAAGTAAGAATTTAAATAGGGGAACAGCCAGAAAACTTTATTAAGTAACTCACCATACTGCATGATTTGATGATGCCAATGAGGGCAGAGCGCTTGATGTCTCTAGCTCTCTGCATCCTCTTATTGATTCCAGCAGTTAGTGCCGTGCAGGGCCAGCCAACTGTTTCATCCTTCTCTAGATATATAGGTAACGAGATCTTCCTACACTATCATGAGGAGTATGTGCTGGTCACAGCTTGGTTCTCTCCCGCTAGCATCGATTGGCAGACTTTCCGTTCACAGTGTTTCGATCCGGATCCGGATTACTGGTATGATGGCCTGATAAGAAGGGTCACGGACATGTTCGCCCTTACAGATTTCGGTATTCACGATAAAGAGATTGATGATTCTAGAGGACGTGTCGAGGTAGCTGTTGGCTTTTCCTTCTCATCGTCAAATTATTACACAGAGGGTATCCTGAAGTTCAGGGAGATAGACCTCAGGTTCTAGGAAATGAACCTCATGTTCAGGGGAATAGATAAGAACATCCAGAGCGTTGACAGAAAGATAAAGAGGCTCGGGGATGCGTTCCCGAACTACCAAGAGTTTTTTCAGCGGGTACCTGACAACAGAGGACGTGCTTAAGCCCAGGTCGGCCAGGCTTCTGATAGGAGAGGCCGGGAGTCTCATGAGCTTGGCTGTGTCGAACCCTCTCACCAAGGAGGAGAAGAGCAGCTCAATGATCTCTTCGAGAATAGTGAGAAGGAGCTCGCAGTGGATGAGGCCTATGAGTTCCTAGATCCGGTGAGGGAGGTTTCGGACGAGTACTGGGACGGGCCGGAGGCCTGGAAGCTCCACATATGCGCTGCCATGATGGTGGGCCTCGCTATAAAGAGGGAGCCCGAGAGGGAGGGGAAGGAGGAACGGAGGAGCTCCTAAGGTTGCATGCTGGTCAGATCATCTGCATCGGGGCTTCTGAATCTTCTGAGATTCAGAAAGCAGTGTGCTATATAATCGAGAAATAGCTGAGATATATCAGCCCTTGACTTTATCGCTGTTATGCCCATAAAATGGACACATTGGATCCGCCGCAAACGGACTGCCTGTCAGCAGAAATGCCCTGGATCTACATCCTCCACAATTCTCCACGTAGATACATGATTTACAGGGCTCATCAAGATTTCTTCTATCCCTAAGCTTGATTAATAGCTCATTCTCTTTCCATATCTTGATGGCAGGCTCCTTTAATAGATTTCCCACGCTTGTCTGCAGAAAGACACATGGCCACACATCACCATACCACTTAACATAGAACATCCCTCTTCCAGCCATGCAGCCACCGAACGAACCACGTAACACACCAACCTTTGAGGATAGATAAGCAAAGTATTCAGGTAAACCAACTGGGATGACAAGTGTGTTCAATTCGCTCTGGAGGGATGCCACAGTCTCTATAACCTTGAGAAATGTGGAGGCATCTAATGTGAGATCCTGTCTTGGCGAGCCTCTTCCAAAAGGCTGAAATTGATAGAGAAATACGACATGGGAGCCCAGCTTGTCTGCGAGGTGAAGAAGTTGATGTAGCTCTTCAAAGTTCAGTTTAGATAATGTTATGTTTATGTGGAGATATAATCCCTCTCTTCTGGCGTTCTCTGCACCCTCTATCGCCCTCCTCCACGCACCGGGAACACCACGAAAATTATCGTGGAGCTCAGACTCACAGGAGTCCAGGCTTATCGCGACCCCAGCTATGTCCAGCGATGAGAGCTCCTTGGCCTTTTTCTCGGTGAGCAGTGTTCCATTCGTGGCTATGACCACCTCAAATCCCACATCCCTGGCATATTTAATTATATCACATAAATCTTCTCTTATGAGAGGCTCTCCTCCTGTCAAGACCAATGTCCTGAATTCTGGCACTGTGGCAATGGAATCCACCATTTTAAGCACGCTCCTCAGCGGAGGATCCTCACCGACCTCCCCCCTCTAACCTCACAATGCATACACCTCAGGTTGCACCGCTGAGTGACCTCTAGCACTGGATGTGGCCCATAGCCAAAGCAGCCGGAGATTCTCGCCCCAGCTGCAGCGCTGATAAGCTTATCCAGCGACCTGAGCCACCTACCAAATGGCCATTCGGTGGCTGCTTTGAAGGCTAGGGCTACAGCTGCCTGCCTTGCGAAAAGGGTAGGGGGAACATAGGGAGGTGATATTCGTCGTCTGACCAGTTTATCCCCATGTCCATGTGCTTCCTTCATTTTCACACCCCCAGCAGACCGCTTGTAAAGAACGCAAGGGACATTATGACTGTTGTAAGAATAGCGGCCAGTATTGTCGATCTCATGGCGGGTATTAATGCCTCCACATCCTCATACCTCTTGATCACTATCGTCGATGACTTTATGCTGAGGGGGATGGTCACAAGAGATACCAGCACCGGGGGATCTTTGATGCCGACCAAAGTCAAGAGCACGTAAGCAAGCGCGATGCATGAAACATATATCCTACTGGCAACCCTTCTGCCCACTCTAACGACAAGAGTGAGCTTGCCACTTGCTCTATCAGCATCTACATCGGGAAACTCATTTATCCACAAAACCATCGCGATGAAAACGCCTGGAATGCATGCCGGCAAGAAAGCCTCAGTTGATAGCCTGCCTGAGGTTACGAAGTAGCTTCCAATGACAACAACAGTTTCAAAGTAGAAACAGGCGAGCTCCCCTAGACCCTTGAAGGCCAGGACAGACGAGTATGCATATATAATAAATAATGCGTGCGCTAAAAGCACAAGCACAAACCATCCGCGGACTATCGTCAGGTAAGCAGCTAAGATGGTTTCGAGAGTTGAGAGGAGGATGACAAGATTTTTCACGTCGCCCGGTGAGACAAGACCTCTTAGTATGGGATTACCACCTGTATCCCCGCAGAGACTGAATGGTGTTGTTTATCGCGCTCGTCCACTCCTTTAATGTAGTCGATATAGATGTTAAAAGCATTGCATGCTGCTCCAGCAATGGTTGCACCAATCAATGATAGGATAGCCATGACAGGGTCGAAAACACCATCTTTAAAGGCTATGGATGCCCCTAATAGGGCAGAGGCGAAGTATGTGGTGAGAAACTTGGGACGCGTGCAGAGCAGTAAACTCATCACATTGCATCGTGCATTGAGAAACTTAAAAAGTTAACCTTTATTATATTCTGAGAAAACTTGTGCGAATGAATCGGCTCAAAATCAAAGCACTAATAGCACTAGGTACTACAAAAAGAGCTGTTACAGGGGAAATGGCTGAAGATCCTCATGCGATGATCTAAACTCCCTCTACCGATGATTCAGGGAGCAGCGTGCTCAGCCCAGAAAGCCCCAGCAATTCATGAAGAAGGCATCCGGTAGAAGTAGGAGACCCCGGGAGGCCTCTCCTCCTCTATCTCTCCAGTCACCGGGTTTGGCTTTAGACCCAGGTCCTCCAGGGTTCTCACACCGATTACAAGCCTTGCTTCAGG
>MAIU01000059.1 GCA_003344655.1 Candidatus Korarchaeota archaeon NZ13-K | reverse complement strand
GTTCTACATACACCGCTTCCTGGCCGATGACGTCGAGCTCCACGAGATGGGGATGAACAGGGTGGGCAACATACTGATAAGCAACGACAGCTACGCCAGGTTCGAGGCCTTCATCACCCGCCTGATGGAGGAGATATATCCTCACAGGAGGAGCCTGACGGTCTCAGAGTTCCTAAGGGAGATAGGGCTGAGGCTTGATGATGAGAACTCCTTCCTACATCAGGCAGCCAGGAGGGATGTCCCCGTCTTCTGCCCGGCCATAACGGACGGAGCCCTGGGCTTTCACCTGTTCATGGCGAGGGAGAGGCATCCGGACTTCAGCATAGACGTTGTCGGCGACTTCGGGAGGATGATCCTGAGCCTGAGCCAGGAGGACAGGAAGGGCGTGATAGTCCTGGGGGGAGGGGTCTCGAAGCACCACGCGATCCTAATGACGCTCCTCAGCGGGGGCGCGGACTACGCCATATACATAACCACCTCCACACAGTTCTCGGGGAGCATGAGCGGCGCGACGACATCGGAGGCCAAGAGCTGGGGGAAGATAAAGGACGACTCGGACTCCGTCACGGTCATAGGGGATGCCACGATACTCTTCCCGCTAGTTGCTTTCTACGCGATGGAGGAGCTGGCCGACAGGGGGCTCCTGGAGGTGGGCTGATTGGCCAGGTTCATACTCAGCAGGAGGGTCGCGCTGAGGCAGTACATGATAGCCAGGGAGCACTGCGACGTCCTAGCTTACAGCTACAAGACGAACCCCGTGCTCTGGGAGGTGCTGAAGGAGACCGATGCCATGGTCGGGGTGAGCTCCCTGGGATCGATGGCCAGGATAGGGGAGGCCGAGAGGGTGATATACTACCTGCAGGGGGAGAGGGAAAGCGAGATATCCTCCCTCATCAGCTCAGGGGTGAGGTGGTTCGTTGTGGACAACGAACCGGAGATGAGAAAGCTCATCTCCTCCTGCGATGAGAGGATAAACCTCCTGGTCAGGATAAAGATGAGGGAGCACACCATATACACGGGCAAGCACTTCGTCTACGGAATAGACTGGAGGAGGGCCAGGGAGCTCCTGAGGGAGCTGAGGGGTAGCCCGCTCATCGATCAGCTCGGCGTCCACCTCCACAGGAAGACCCAGAACGTCGGGGAGTGGAGCCTCCTCGAGGACATCTCCGAGGCCCTGGGGGATTCCTTGGAATTCATAGATTGGGTTAACATAGGGGGAGGAATACCGGTCAGCTATGCCAACTCCAGGCCCGATCTCAGCACGATCTTCAGGGAGATAGATGAGCTCAGGTCTCATCTCAGGGACAGGGGGGTCAGGCTCATGATGGAGCCCGGCAGGTTCATAGCTGCCCCCTCGGTCGCGCTCGAGGCGGAGGTCCTGAACGTCTACGAGGGCAACGTCATACTTGACTGCTCCATATTCAACGCCTACATGGACACCTACCTCCTGAACATAAGGCTCCCCGTGCTCGGTGAGACGGAGGGAGGAGGATACAGGTATCTGCTGAAGGGGCGATCCCCCGACTCGCTGGACATCTTCAGGTACTCCGTTTACCTTGACAGGGAGCTCAGGCCAGGTGACAAGGTGATCTTCCTCAACGCGGGCGCCTACAACTTCCACACCGAGTTCAACGATATGCCAAAGATAGAGACGGAGATAGTTGAGGACTTCCCCTTCGAGGTACGATGAGCCCCAGCCTCACCCCCTCAGTATAACCTGACTCATGCAGTGAGGCCCCCCGTACCCTCCCGTGAGGGCCGAGAAGTCCAGGAGTTCCGCCTTGACGTTCCATTGCCTCAGCCTCTCGGCGAAGGACTCGCCCGCCTGGGCCACTCCTATGATCCTCCTATCCTCCAGCAGGAGGAAGTTGGGCGCGAAGTTCCTCTGCTCCTCGACGGTTATCGGGAATATCTCGAACCCCTTCTCCTCCAGGTACCTCCTCAGGCTGAGCTCCCCCTTCCTCCTGTAGCTAATCCTCTCCTCCGGGACGGGCTCGAACACCTCAACTATGGGCTCCCTACCCTCCAGCATCCTGTCCTCGCTGAGGAGAGCCAGGTTCCTTCCGAGGAAGTTGAAGTACGTGTCCAGGTGCATCTCCTCCATCCCCGGGTTCGGATCCCTGACAAGTCCCACCTCCACGTCACCGTAGACCCCTCTCTCCAGCATCTGCCTGGCCCCCTCCTCGTCCGTCAGGAGACCCACTCCCTGGAGCGCGAAGTCCCCGGCCGGCATGAAGTCCCCTCCCTCGGCGTGCCCCGGCTCCCTGACCCTGTAAATGGGCTCTATCCCCATCTGCCTCAGGGCAAGCTCCACTATGTCGTTCTCAACCTTCCTAACGTCCAGAGTGAAGTTCCCTATCACCGCGCCCTCCTTGGTGGTTAGCATGCCGTCCCTCATGAAGTAGAGGTTGTTGGCCGGCTCCAGGCAGTAAGATGAGAGGAATCTGGTCGTCGGATCCAGGGCCCTTGGGTTATAGCTTATGTTTATCACGGGTCTGAGTATTATCACGTCGGCCAGGACCTCCGGGCTTAGGGTCTCTATCGTCCTCCTGAGGTTGGAGAGCAGGAGGTCCCTGTCCTCCTCCGATATCCCCTGGAACGCGTACCTCACGCTCTTGAGGGCGAACTCCCTCAACCTCCTCACGTTCCCCTCGTCAACATCATGGACGCACCTTCGAATGAGCATCTCCCTTAAGTCATATACCTCGGCCCCGAACTCCTCCAGCTTCCTCCTGAAGTTCCTGTGCTCCTCTATGGCCTTCTTGAGATCGAAGGGATAGAGGAAGTTGGCTGAGTTCGTCTCCAGTATGGCGAAGAGGGTCTCAATGGCCGGTTGGCAGAGGAGGACGACCCTCGCCCTTTCCCACTCCGCCGGCTGAGAGGCCCTCATCCTCCCCTCCTCCTGCTCCAGGAGTAAAGCAGGTAGCCGACTAGGATGACGATCAAGGTCCCCCCTATGAGCTCCGCCTCGTAGAGCACCACATCAGTTATCTCCTCGGGCGGCATGAAGAAGAACAGGCAGGCTATCGCTATGAAGAACTCCCCGAGTATAGCGGACAGCCAGGCCACAGGCTTACCCCCTGGCAGGGTGTAGGGCCTCTGCACGTCCGGCCTCGAGTACCTGAGCTTCAGGAAGGCCGGGAAGAGCAGCAGGTATGGGAGCAGGAATATCAGGCTGGATAGGGCGAACAGAGTCCAGAATATGCTGGCAACGGTTTCCGCTGGTATCGCATTCCCTATGAGCAGCACCGTGCTTATGATGCCCGTCAGGTAGTAAGCGTAATCCGGGGAGAGGTACTTGCTGTGCAGGTGGCCCAGGGACCTCGGGAGGAGCCCCTCGGCCGCCGTTGATGCGAGAACCCTGTTGGCTCCCAGTGTCCAGGTCACCATGTTGGCGAGGAACGTGTAGAGTATGAGGATGCCGAATATCAGGGTGAGCGCCTGGCCCGCGGGCCCCAGGGTCTCGGCCATGGCGATTACCGAGTCTATTATTCCCGTAACTATGCTCAGTTTCTCCAGGGGAAGTATCGCGAGCAGGCCGAATGTTCCTATAACGTAGAGAAGGAATATCGCTGCACCAGCGAATATTATGGCCCTCGGGACATCCCTCTTCGGGTCCATCATCTCCTCACCGGCCGAGCTGGCCAGCTCGAAGCCCATGTAATTATAGACGACCACCGGCAAGTAAGCTAGGGCGACGCTCCAGGAGGGAAGCAGGTCCTGCGCCGAGAAAGGATTGGCGAAGCCTTTGGTGATGGTCCAGTAAATCCCCAGGACTCCCACGCCCAGCAGGACCACGGCCTTCACCACAGCCCCCACGTTCGGGATCCACTTGGACTTCCCCAGCTCCAGTATGCCAGCTATCACGGTGATCCAGGTCATCACTATGGCCACGGCCGTCTGGCCCCAGATGTCAAGATCCGGGGCGAACACCTTAGCCAGGGTGCCGCTGAAAAGGACGTAGACAGATGGCATCCATATGGCCACGTTGACCCAGTAGAGCCAGGAGGTCATGACGGCCCACCTCTCACCGAAGGCCTCCTTGACCCAGACGTAGATCCCACCCTCACTAGGCCAGGCAGAGCCGAGTTCCGCCGTTATCAGGCCGTAGGGTATGAAGAAGAGGAAGAGCGTCAGGAACCACCAGAAGAAGGTCTGCATGCCTATGGCGGCGGATGAGGCGACTGTATCGAGCACCACTATGGCGCAGACGTTGAAAAGGAAGAGGTCCCAGTACCTGAGCACCCTCTTGAACCTGACCTCACTGGCCATGAGATCACCCGCCCATGAGTAGCACCAGGATGGCCTTCTCCACGTGCAGCCTGTTCTCAGCCTGATCCCACACTATGCTCCATGGCCCGTCTATGACCTCGTCCGTCACCTCCATCCCCCTCGCCGCTGGCAGGCAGTGCATGAAGACGGCGTTCTTCGCGGCCCTCCTCATCAGGTTAGCGTTGACCTGATAAGGCTGGAAGGCCACCTTCCTCTCCTCGGCCTCATGCTCCTGTCCTACCCACCACCAGAGATCCGTGTAAACAACGTTAGCGTCCTTTATCGCTTTTTCTATGTCCTCCGTTATCTCAACGTTTGCCCCCGTCTCCGCCGCGTTCTCCTCCACCATCCTCATCACCCTCTCCTTCGGCCAGTACTTCCTGGGACCGCAGAAGGTGAAGTTCATCCCCAGCCTCGAGGTTAGCACGAGAAGGGAGTTCGCCACGTTGGTGGCGTCACCGAAGAAGCTCACCTTTATTCTCCTCAGGTCCCCGAACTTCTCCCACATCGTGTAAACGTCCGTCAGGGCCTGAACCGGGTGGAACCAGTCCGTGAGGCCGTTTATCACCGGTATAGTGGCGTGTCTCGCCAGCTCCTCCAGGGTCTCGTGCTTGAGCAGCCTCGCCATTATCCCATCCAGGTACCTGCTCAGGACCCTGGCGGTGTCCGCTATCGTCTCCCTCACCCCTAGGTGGAGCTCTCCCGGCCTCAGGTAGAGGGCGTGGCCTCCCAGCTGACTCATGGCCACCTCGAAGGACACCCTGGTCCTAGTGGATGGCTCCTCGAATATCATGCCGAGGTTCTTGCCCTCGAGGAGCCTGGGCCTCTCGCCGCGGTAGTAAGCGTGTTTCATCTCCTTCGTGGTCTCGAAGATCAGCCAAATCTCATCCCTGCTCAGATCCTGGCAGGTGAGCAGGTCCCTACCGAAGAGGCTCGTCCTAGGCATATCGTGAGATGCCCAGAAAACGATATAAATGTTTCGTTTGCACTCGTATTTTCATTCGACAGAATTTGAACGATGTGCACACAGGGTATGTGAGGATCCCCGCGATCAGCGCATCCTTTAAATTAAACGGCTGCAGCGAAATCGCATGAGGAGGATTCTCCTTTTACTCTCAATCGCACTCCTACTCTTAAGTATGTCCGTCCGTGAGGGCCTCGCTCAGACGCTCTCCGCGACGATCTCGCCCAGCTCCATATCGACGAAACCCGGAGAGAGGGAGAGGCTGTCCCTCACAGTCAGGAACATGGGAACGAGGGACATAGATGTTACTGGCATAAGGCTGAGGATCACCTCCAGGAATCTCTCAGGGATCCCCATATCCCTCTACTTGGGGGAGTACTCCTTCCCGTTCGACAGGCCGGAGAGGGTGATCGCTGGGGGTCAGAGGGTGATCGAGAGGGTCGTGGAGGTACCCCTCATACCCTTCGCCGGCGACTTCGATGTGGAGGTGATCGTCGAGACGATCGGGGGAACGACCTCCACGAGAATGCGGGTCTACTTACTCCACAGCTGGCTCTCAATGTCTTTCCTCCTGCTCTCCCTCCTCATAGCCGCTGGACTGATCTACGCATTGCTCAAGCTAGCCCTCAGGAGGGTGAGGAGGAGGGAGGTCTACCACGTCAACGACCTGCTTGCTGAGAGGGACAGGTACTACAAGCTCCTGAGGGAGCTGGAGGCTAGGAAGGGGAGGATGGGGGAGAGCGAGTACAGGGAGCTCAGGGAGGAGTACGCCTCCGGCCTCAGGAGGGTGCAGTCAGCTCTTGAGAGCATGCTACCCAGCCTTCAGGAGAGGGTGGGGAAGCTGGAGAGGGAGGCCGGGGAGATAGAAGCTGAGATCAGGAGGATAAGGGCCAGGGTGGAGGTTAAGGAGATCAAGAGGAGCGAGGCGGAGTCCCAGATAAGGAGGAGGGAGGCGGCATTGGAGGAGAGGAGAAGAAGGATAAGGGAGCTGAGGGATCTCATTGATAGGATAAGGGGCACCTGACCTCCCCCTCCATCCTCACTCTGCCCATCGGAGAGAAGTAATGCGGTGCGTCCCTTGGTCGTCGATCGGGAGGCCATATGCCCCTGAGCTACTATGAGACTCGGGACGATCCGGTCTGAGTGGAGCCCGCCGAATGTTTCATGGTAACGCATGCCAGCTGAGCGATCAAGCAGACTTCGCACGCCCAGATGAGTAGCTCCGGCATGCCTGGCCTGAGTTCTCGACCTGAGCGAGATAATTGAGGAACTTAGGAAGCCCAGAGAGGACTTCAATGACTTCTTGAAGCTCGAGAGCAGGCAGTGGAGGAGAATTGGAGGCGATGAGGAACGATTCAGGTTCAACAGGTGGATTATCGCCCGCTAGGGATGAGGGATTCTTCCGAGGTCCTCGCCCTTGAGAACGCAGAGTTCGCTGAGCATCTGAGGAGATGCGAGGGGCTAGGAGTCCTGCCCATACTGGGGAGGAGTTGAGAGCGATCCGGTCGCCTCGAGCCCCATCCAGCTGAATCCCCCTCACTTACACAGATTCTAGCATCCACTTGGATCCCCGCCGGCTTCCAGGGTGCGATGAGCGGGCGGACCCCTTCCATCCCCGACCCCGCGAGGGGAAGCCATTATATCTTTGTCCCCCGAGCGGTTCCCGATGAGGGCGGCCCTCATACCGGCTTACAATGAGGAGGCTAAGATAGCCCCGGTCATACTGAAGGCCAGGAGGCACGTCGACCTGGTTATAGTTTGCGATGATGGTTCAACGGACCTGACGGGTGAGGTGGCTAGAAGCTTAGGAGCCTACGTCATCAGGCATGAGAGGAACATGGGTTACGGTGCGGCCCTGCTCACCCTCTTCAAGAAGGCCCTGGAGATGAACGTGAGCATAGCGGTGACCTTGGACGCTGATGGACAGCACGACCCCGACCTGATACCGGCC
>MAIU01000058.1 GCA_003344655.1 Candidatus Korarchaeota archaeon NZ13-K | reverse complement strand
GGGCCAGCCTCTCCAAGCTCTCCAGGCTAGTGGGCACCGTGATGCAGGAGGTCAGCAAGCAGCTGGTGCTGCCCAAGGTGGAGGACGACGTCGCGTTCGGTCCCTGCAACCTCTGCCATGAGAGGGGGAGAATAAGGAGGAGGGTTGAGGATTCTCTAGCGAGCGTCAACGCCCTGCACCTCAGGGAGAGGGATGTGAACGAGCTGAGCGGAGGGGAGAAGCAGAGAGTAGCTATAGCTGGCATCCTGGCGATGGATCCCCCAATAATACTGATGGACGAGCCCCTGGCCAACCTGGACAGCGAGGGGGTGAGGCTCGTCCAGGATCAGATGAGGGCGCTCAAGGGGAGGGGAAAGACCCTGATAGTAGCTGAGCACAGGACGGAGGAGGTGCTAGATGTCGGTGTTGACAGGATAATCTTCATGGATCGTGGGAGGCTGGTCAGGGAGATGAGGGAGGAGGAGCTCAAGGACCTCCTCGGCGTCGTGAAGGTCCCCGCCAGGGTGCTCGTGAGGGGATGCAGGGGAGTCCACCACAGCAGGCCCCAAGGCCCCAGGACGGGGGAGGTGGCCATAAAGGTGGAGGACCTGAGCTTCGATTACGACGGGAAGGAGGTCCTCAGGGATCTGAACCTGGAGATAAGGGAGGGGGAGAGGATCGCCCTCCTGGGTAACAATGGGGCCGGGAAGAGTACCCTGGCGAAGCTCATCCTCGGGATACTGAAGCCCAAGAGGGGGAGGGTTCTCGTTTACGGAATGGACACGCGAGAGAGGGAGGTTTATGAGCTGGCCAGCTACGTCGGGCTAGTTTTCCAGGATCCATTCAACATGCTCTTCGCTAGGACGGTCGAGGAGGAGCTCTCCTACGGGCCCAGGAACCTGGGGGGGAGCCCGGATGAGGTTAGGGAGCGGGTCCTCGAGGTGGCCACCAGGTGCGGGGTCGATCACCTCCTCAGGCATTCCCCCTTCGCCTCAAGCTACGGGGAGAAGAAGAGGATCTCCGTGGCCTCCATCCTGACCATGAGGCCCAGGGTTTTGATACTGGATGAGCCCACAGCCGGTCAGGATTACGCGAGCTACACATCCTTCATGGGATTCATAGGGAGCCTGATGGGGAGCTTCAGGACGCTGATATTGATAACACACGACACCGACTTAGCCGTGGAGCACACGGATAGGACCATCATCCTGGCGGATGGTCGTATAATAGCTGATGGTCCGACCAGGGAGGTGCTGGCCAAAGAGGAGTACCTGAGGGCCGGTAGGATAAGGGAGACGGATCTCATCAGGGTGAGCAGGGAGCTGACCGGTGGTAGGATGGTGCTGAGCCTGAGAGAGGTCCTGGAGCTCTGCTCAGGGTCCATCAACGGGGCGGATGAGGAGCGCCCCGGGAAAGGTATATAAGTGATGGACCCCCATTTGCGGGGTGAATCCATGAGCGAGAGGAGGGCTCTCTCGACCACGGGCATAGTTGCGATGGCGATAGGAACCGCCCTTTACGCCGCTTTCAACGTTTTCTTCAATATCCTCCAGCTTCCAGGGACCCAGCTCGTCACCTTGAGGCCCAGCGTTGTGATACCGATGTTCTTCGGCTACATCTTCGGCCCCCTTGTGGGCTTCGTGTCCGGGTTCCTGGGTAATGTGATAAGCGATGCCATAAGCTGGGGAGGTTTCTGGTGGAACTGGGATGTAGGGAACGGCCTGCTCGGGCTCATCCCAGGTTTGGCGTCCTACTTCCTCTCCAAGGATGACGCCTTCAAGCCCAGGGGCTATCTGACCTGCGCGATCCTGGCAGTGATAGGCTCCATCGTGGGAATGGGATTCGCCGCCTACACAGACTACTTATTCGGTTACGGGATCTCAACGATGGAGGAGGCCACTTACGCTCTCTTCATTCCCGCGGCCGTCACTGATGCTGTAAACGGGGCCATAATAACGCCGATACTGGTGGTAGCTTACGCATCGGCCGCCAGGGGCAGGGCGAGGAGGCTCTGAATGTCCTCCAGGTTCATAAGGTACATAGAGGGGGACAGCGCGATACACAGATTGGATCCCAGGTCGAAGCTCACCTTCATCTTTTTTATGGTCCTCAGCCTCACCCTTGCCTCGAATATCCTGCTGGTAATCCCCCTGCTCGCCATTTCCCTGGCCTTCTACTCCCTGGCCAAGTTGCCCTGGAGCCGGACGATGACCACCTGGAGGTTCATCCTCGTGATAATAGTGGTCCTCTCCCTGCTCAACTACCTCACGATAGTTCTGATCTACGGCGAGGGATCCCTGATGGAGAGGCTGACGTCCCCTGAGGCCATCAGGAGGGCCTTGATGCCTGTGCTGAAGCTGCTCTCCCTGGCCCTGGTCACGGCGACCCTAGTGTTCACGACCCCACCGAACCTCTACGCCCCGGCCTTGGGGCAGATGGGCCTCCCATACAGAGCCGCCTACGTGATACAGCTCGCCCTCAGGTACGTGCCCGAGTTCACAGCTGAGATGAGCAGAACCCTAGAGGCTCAGATGGCCAGGGGCTTCAGGCCAAGGGGAGGGAGGAACCCTGTGGCCAGGCTGCTCTCCATAGTTCCCCTGGTGGTTCCCGTGACGATCTCAGCTGCGCTCTCAATCTACGACATAGCGGATTCGATGGAGCTGAGGGGATTCGGGGAGGAGAGGTGTCACACCTGGTACAGGGAGCTCAGGCTGACCCTTAGGGACAAGCTCCTCCTGCTCCTCTCTTACTCTTTGGGCTCGGTCTACCTCTTGGCTTTCTTCATGGGTATCCCCTGAGGGGCAGCGCGTCAAGCCGGATGGCGCGTGAATGTCAAGCGTCCGTCCCGATGCATGACCATAAGCGGCAGCTTGGAGGGGCTACCATGGGGTTCACCAGCAGTTTCTGAATAGTTAACTTTATATAACACTTCCTACCACTTATTTACATAATGACTGAGAGGTTGCTGACGCTTAGTGAGGCCTGTAAGAGGCTGGGCATCCATCCAAATACCCTCAGGAAGTGGGATAGACAGGGGAAGATCAGAGTCGTCAGAACCGTCGGAGGCAGGAGGAGGGTGCCTGAGGACGAAGTCGAGCGTCTAATGGGCATTATTAAGCCAGACGCGTCGAAGAGGGCGGTTGTCTATTGTAGGGTCTCTTCCCACGACCAAAAGCAGAAGGGGGACTTGGAGAGGCAGAAAGAGAGCTTATTGGAATACGCCAAATCGAAAGGCTACGAAGTCGTCTCAGTCTTAGAGGATGTTGCCAGCGGGCTTAATGAGAACAGAGAGTCGCTGGGCAGGCTCTTCGACATGGTCGAGAAGCATGAAGTTGGGGTTGTCATCGTCGAATTTAAGGACAGGCTCACGAGGTTCGGTTTCAGGTATTTGGAGCGTTACTTCGCCTCTCACGGCGTCAGGATAGAAGTGGTTAATGGTGAGGAGCCTAAGGATGTCCATCAAGAGCTTGTAGAGGATCTAATGGCCTTAGTTTCAAGTTTTGCAGGGAAGCTCTACGGAATGAGGAGCCGTAAGTACAAGGAGGTGGTCGAAGGTGTCAGGCAGCTTATTGCTGAGTGAGACCTGCAGGTTCAGGCTCGAACCCAATGAAGAGCAAGCGGTGATACTCAAAGAGCTCTTTGAAGCGTACTCAGAAATGGTGAGGTTTTGCTTGGAGAGGGCCATAAAGCTGGGTGTAACGTCAAGGAAGAGACTTCATGAAGCTGTCTACAGGGAGTTGAGAGAGAAATATCCCTCTTATCCCTCCCACTACGTTTACACGGCCATAACCCAAGCTTTGGCGATGTTCAAGTCCTATAGGAGGCTTTCCAGGAGGGGAAAGAACGTCAGTCCTCCCGAAATCAAGAACTTGAACACAGTTCTCCTGGACGATGCTCACCTGTTCTGGTTCAGCTGGGGGAGCCTGAAGCTTGCTACGCATAGGGGGCACGTCGTAGTTCCCTTCGAAGTCCACGAGCACTCAAGGAAGTTTATCGGCTGGCAGGTCAAGGGGGCGAGGCTCGTTAGGAGAGGCGGAAGCTTCTTCCTGCATGTGACCTTCAGGAAGGCTGTCGAGGAGAGGGAGCCAGAAGGCGTGTTGGGCATAGATGTTAACGAGAGAAGCATAGACCTCATCGTGGTTAAGCCCGACAAAGTGAAGTTCGTCAGGATAGACATAAGCGAAGCGAAATGCGTCAGGGACAGGTACTTCAGGAAGAGGAGGAACATCCAAAAGAAGACTTCTGGGGAGACTAAGGCCAGGCTGCTAGCGAAGTATTCCAGAAGGGAGAAACAGCGGGTAAATGATATACTCCACAGGGCCTCAAAAATCATAGCCCGCATAGTCGCTGAGGAGAACGTCAAGCCCGTGATGGAGAGGCTCACCGACATGAGGGAGAAAATACGATATGGCAGAAAAATGAACAGGAGGCTTCACAGCATGCCATTCAGGAAAATACAGCTCTACATCTCCTACAAATCGATGGAGCAGGGATTTAATCCGGAGTTTGTTGACGCCAAGAATACGTCTAGGACGTGCCCGATATGTGGCGAGTTGAACAAGCCGAATGGGCACGTCTTCAAATGCAAGGAGTGCGGCTTCCAGGCGGATAGGCACTTCGTAGCCGCCTGGAATATAGCCGCAAAACTCCCCATGTGCCGTCCTTTACCGTTGGCGGCGAAAGCCACCGAGGCCTTCGAGGCCGAGGTGGAACGGATAGTTATAGAGTGTTAACTATCCGACAACGGTTTAATCTCGCTCATCTTGATCATCCTCTACGAGCTGCTGCTCTTAGTGGAGAATTTTTATGCTAGAATGGGAAGATATGCTGATGCTTTTAACCTAAATATGATCATAGGATTAATTCTTGGGGCGGGAATCATGGCGGACTACCTCCTCTAGGGTTCCTGAGGAAAGGTTATTAGTCACTGGACCCTCCGCCTCGGCATGGAGGCTATTGAGGTCTTCTTCCATCCGAGCTGCCTCAGCAGCAAGAGGCTCATGATGACCCTCCACAGAGAGGGACTGCTCACGAGAGTGAGGTTCATTGACGTCTCGAACGTGGCCGGATCTGGCGCGATGAGGTTTGAGGTCTGGAGTGTCCCTTGGCTCGTTTACAACGGAAGAGCTGCGGCGATGGATCCGATAAAACCAGAGGAGATGCTGGGCATTATCGAGAGGGGAGAGGCAGACGTGCCCAGGCACGTGGAGACGGCCTTCGTGAGGGCCGTACTTCACAGCTCATACGCGTCGGCCTGCGTCTACTTGCACGGCAGCTTGGAGCCCGTCCTATCCGAGTCGCTCGCCTCAGCCGCGGTGAGGCATCCCTTCGGGGGTCCCAGCCCTGGAGAGGTGCTGGAGAGGGTCAGGCGAGCTGGTCCGGATCTCCTCGAGGATCTCATGGAGAGGAGCCTGATCACGCTAGGCGCGGCCTATCTCAGGGCGGTCTTCTGGACGAGCGACTCAGATGCCAGGCCCCCGGATGAGGGGGAGGTCGCCAGGCGGCTCCTGGCCTCGGCGAGCATCGGGAGGGTTGGTCTTCCGAGGAGGCCCATCCCCGATCCCGGCAGGGTGAGGAGACTGGCTCAGCGCATAAGGGATGACTTCAGCTCCCTGCTGGAGAGGGTCTCGAAGGAGCAGGAGGAGGTCCTGGGGGACGAGGAGTACTGGAGCGTCCTCAGGGGGCTGGGTTGACGATTTAGCTCAGATATTATCGACGGATCCCGTCCTCAGTATCTGAATCAGCTGATCCTCGGCCCAACTCTCGAGCCTCAGTTCTCTGATCTTGCCTATGACCCCCTCCACATCATAACGGATCCTCCTGAGCTCCAGCCTACCATCCTCCAGGATGGCGTAGGACGCCCTGCTATCCCCGTCCCTGGGCTGGCCCAGGGAACCCGGGTTCAACACCCTAGCCCCCCTAAGCCCCCTGATCATCGCCCTGTGGGTGTGACCCACGAGGAAGAGATCGTGATCCAGCCTCCTCAGCCCGGCCGGGCCGACCTCATACAGCTGTCCCTCCAGGTCCTCATCGCTCATATCGGGCATCAGGTAGCCGTAGAGGTGATCCCTGGGGGATGCGTGAACGGCGTAAACGCGCATCTCACCGATACGGAGCTCATAGCTCTCAGGGAGCCCCCTTAGAAAATTCAGGTCCTCCTTCGAGAGCATCTTCAGCGTTATGTTGGCCCTCGTGTACTCGCTGAGGGGCCTCAGCTCCTCCAAGCACATGCAGCTGATCCCGTGAGCCGCGGCCGCGTCATGGTTTCCCTTCAGGAGGACGGAGCACGTCTCCCTGAGCAGATCAAGTGTTTCTGCGGGCTGAGGACCGTAATCCACGGAATCTCCTAAGAAAATGGCCTGATCGTATCTCTCTCCTTCCAAGATCGCTCTGAGAGCATCATAGTTCCCGTGGGCATCCGATATTATGAGCAACCTCATCAAGCCGTGAATCGGGCGATCTTATTAAGAGTTCGCACCCGCCTCTCGAGGAATTCGATGGGCCTCCCGTCGGATAGGGATAGGCCCAGCAGTATCACGACCATCCCGAGGAGGTGCCTTTCCTCCAGCCTCTCCCCAAGCAGGGCCGTGCAGAGTAGCGTCGCCGTCACCGGGATTAGCAGGGTCACGAGGTTCACCTGGGTCGCCCCGGCCGATTCGAGCAGCCTGAAGAATACTACGTATGCCAGGGCGGTGGAGAGAATCGATAGGCAGATGATCGATTCCCAGGCCCTCACCGAGGGGATCGGCAGGGTCCAAGGTCTGTCCAGCAAGATGGCGAGGGGGAGGGCGGTCAGGGTGGCCGCGGTCAGCTGACCGGATGCTATCTCCAGCGGGGACAGGCCCATCCCATATAGCCTTCTGCCGAATATCGTGGCGTAGGAGTAGCAAAGCACGCCGGAGAGCACCATAATCTGCCCGATCAGGCTCTGACCCCTCTCCAAAGCATCGGGCCCCATCATGATGAGGACGCCCGAGAGACCGATCAGTGCACCAGCCAACTTCCCCCTGGTCAGCCTCTCATCGTCCGTGAGGAAGTGGGCGAGCATTGATGTGAAGATAGGGGCTGTGGAGTTCAGTATGGAGGCCAGGCTGCTGGATATGTAAACCTGCCCCCAGAGGATGAGCGCCGAGGGAACTGTGTTATTGCTCAGCCCCAGGATCAGGAGCTCCCTCCAGGGGAACCTCCGGCCTCCCCTGCGTCTCACCACAATGTTGAGCGGGACGGCAGCTAAACCGAGACGGAGCGCCGTTATAGTGAGGGGAGGGAGCTCCCTCACTAGGATGCCCATGAAGAGAAAGGAGCCACCCCATAGGACTGATAGGGTCATTAAGAGGGACCATTCCTTCAGCCCCATCCTCCTGAGGCTTCCCATGCCGCGATGTCCGTTCATGGCACCCCCATCCCGAGGCATGAGGTTGGCCACGTTGATTGAGCTGATTCGAGGGGTTGGGGGCCCTGAGGGCCCGATGCCGTGGGAGCGAGCGCATCGTCTGAGACCATCGCCCCTTGGGGCCTCGGGGTCCTTCAGGGATGATAGACCGCTATCAGGACGCAGTCCCCGGAAAGCACTCCCCTGTGCCTCACCCCCTTAGGGATGAGCAGGGCCTCACCCTCCCTGACATCCAAATCGCCCATTCCCTCCATGTGAACCCTCAAACTCCCGCTCACCACGTAAGCGATCTCGTCCTCCTCGTGCGCATGCTCCGGTATGAGATCCCCATCCCCCTCGGAGAGGACC
>MAIU01000057.1 GCA_003344655.1 Candidatus Korarchaeota archaeon NZ13-K | reverse complement strand
CCCTGGCGAGCCTCAGGAAGGTGGCCACTGGCGACTCAGTGCAGCCCTCCGACCTCCTGGCCATGTTCACCTCGGAGACTATCCTGTAGTTCATGCCATCACCTCTCAGCCCTTGGCACCTTCCCGTATAACCTTTCTATCATCTCCTCTTCCTCCAGAGCCTGCTTCTCGACGGCGGTGAGGCCTTCGGGGAGCCAGTCGGGGCGGTTCTCCCCGTAGTATCTCCTTATAGCCCTCCTGAGAGCGCCTACGGCCAGTATGCTGCAGTGCCTCTTCACGGGGGGCAGGCCGCCAAGCTCGTCGGCCACCATCTGCCAATCTATGCCCCATGCCTCCCTGAGGGTCTTCCCCCTCACCATATCTGTCAGGACGCTCGCGGCAGCTATGTTCGCGGCGCACCCATAGCTCTCGAACCTCGCATCCTCTATGACACCATCAACTATCCTCAGGTATATGCTTATCACATCTCCGCAGGCCGGACTCCCTGCCTGAGCGAACGCATCAGCGTCCTCGATCCTCCCCAGATTCCTCGGGTTCTTGAATAGCTCGAGCACCTTCGGCGTGTAGGGAAGCGGCACCCTCGTGCTCATGACATCACCTCATTAACTATTGTTATCAAGGATATAACCTTTCGCTCGGGTCGGGCCTCAAAGCGGGCTGATGGACCTGAGCCTCTCCACAGCCTCCTTCACCTGCTCGCTCACGTACTTCATATCCTCCAGCTCATGATACCTTGTTAACTTGAAGAGCAGGCTGCCATGGGCCTCCTCGTGCCTCCTCCCTATGGCGAGCATGACGTGGCTCGGCTCCAGTATCCTGCTGGTGCAGGCGCTTCCGCTTGACACGTAGACGCCCCTCATGCTCAGCTCAACAGTGAGAGCCTCCCCCTCCACCCTCAGGAAGCTCACGTTGACGTTATCCGGGGCCCTCTCCTCACCTGATGGGCCGTTGAGCATGCATTCGGGGATGTCGCCCAGTATCGATTCCATCAGGAAGTCCCTCAGGGATGCCATCTTCCTAACATTTCCCTCGAAATCATTGAAGGCTAGCTCGATCGCCCTCTTGAATCCTGCTATCGCCGGGATGTTCTCCACCCCTGGCCAGAGGGTCTGACTGCTCAGAGCTCCCCTGAGGATGGGCTGAACGTCCACATCATCCCTAACGTAGAGGACGGCTGCCCCCTTCGGGCCCAGTATCTTGTGGGAGCTCAGGGTCACCATGTCCACATCCAACTCGCTCAGATCGATCGGGATCCTGGCGTAGGCATCGCAAGCGTCCGTGTGAAATATGGCATCCGGGTTCCTGTCCTTCACGACCTCAACGAGCTCCTTGATCCTCTGAACGGTCCCTATCTCATGGTTCACCGACTGGATGCTCACCAGGAAGGTGTCCCTGTCCACGAGCTCGGAGAGGACTTCCGTCATGACGAATCCCTCCCCGTCAACCGGGGCCCTGACGACCTTGAACCCGGCCTCCTCCAAAGAGAGGGCTGGCAGGAGCACGCTGTAGTGCTCCACATCCGACACTATTATCTTCCTCCCCCTTCCCCTACCGGCCCTGGCCGAGCCGAGTATGGCCAGGTTGTTGGCCTCCGTCCCGCTGTGAACGAAGTTGACGTCCTCCTTGTCCCCCCTCAGTGTCTCGGCCACGAGCTCGGATGTCTCCTCGAGGACCTCGAAGGCCTCCCAACCCGGCTTGTTCGTTATCGAGGGATGCCCGTAGCCCATCACATTGAAATAGGGAAGCATGGCTTCCACGACTTCCCTTGGAACCCATCCAGAGTTCTCGTTGTCGAGATAAACCTCTCTTGACGGTTTCCCATGAACCCTGAGGAGATCCCTTACGCTCATACCCACCCCGGAACCCGCGCGTGGGGGCTAATAACCTTAGTTATCCATGTCGATCGGTCACCCCGGGATCTGAGTGGAGTCAGTGATCCGGCCGAGCCCAACCATGAAAGGCCTCGCCCATGACGGCAGTCGTGATGGGCGCAGCATCCACGGCAGCGGAGCAGGATCAGTCCCATAGGAGCCATTCGCTGGAGCTTCATAAAGGATCAGCGGGTCATCTTCAACCCCCTGCGCCTCCTGAGATTCTCCCTGATCCTCCTGGGCTTCATGACATAGTGGAAGGCTATGGTTAGCGGGAAGAAGCATGCAAGGGCCTCTGGCAGATATTCGGTCTCATCGAACATCTTCAGAAGGGATCTCTCCCTCGACAGGTCCTCCCTCGGGGCTTCCAGCTCGCTGAGAAGGATAGCCCTATCCGCGGCCATTATCGTGAGGTTGGCCTCCCTGGTCCTAACGTTGAAAGCCTCTCCCACGCTCCTACTGAAGGCTTGATACTTCTCCAGCCTCACGTCACCGCTCGCCTCTATCCTCACCGGTGTCCTGAACCTCACGATTGCTTCTGACGCGTTCATCCCAGCCAAGCCCCTGAGCCTCAGGTCGGCGTAGAATCCCTCTCCCCTCACGTACTCGAGCCCCTCCGCCCTGAGCTCCAGCTCAGTCATGTTCATGTAGATCATCCTCCCATCCCTGATCATCCAGACGGGCCTTCCGTGGACCCTCACCTCCCCGGAGGCCTTTATGTCGGTTATGACTGCCTCTATCCTCGGAGCAGGTTGCTTAGGACCGCTCAGATTGATCTTGATCCCAGGAAAAGCTCTCTTTGCTTCGCTCAAGTTCCTCAATCCCCTATCGACCCAGTCGGCTAGATCAACGTCCCCTCCTCCTGTTACGCTTATCAGGAGGGAGCAGGCTCCCTCGTTCCAGACGAGGCTGTGGCTCCCCGAGGCCTCACCGCTCACGACCCCGGTGAAGTTCCCGGTCTCGAATCCCAGTACCCCTAGCCTCTCAACCCGGGGGAGCTCGAGGACCCTCCCGTTGATGGACGCCTCCAGGCGATCGCCCAGCCTGAGCTCGATCTCGTTGCACTCCCAGCTGAGCGGGACGGGAATATATGCACCTGATGAGACGTTCCCATCCCTCACGATCCTGTTTACGGCCACTCCCCTATCCAGATAGACCTGGAGCAGCCTGTAGTTCCTGAAGTTCCGGAAATCGTATATTATGCCGACGTATCCCGTCAGATCCCCGCAAACCCTAATTCTGAAGGAACCCCTGTCAAGCTCGTACGTCGTGACGGCCAGGTTCCTCTCACCCCTGACCCTCAATCCATTCTCAGCCCTGGAGAAATCCCCCTTCAGGTAGAGCCACCTGAGATCCCCCTTGTCACTCGGTATCTCCTCTCGGATGGTCTGATTGGCCGAGCTTGGACCTATGCACACCCCAGCCGGTGCCCCCGGGTCGTCGCTAAGGTATATGGAGTGCGGAGGGAGCCCCCTCCTGATGAGCTCGTAGGCTATGAGGCTCCTCCTCCTCAGGTAGGTGTCGGCCGGGAGGATGAGGGATGCGCTGGCATTCGGTGAGGGGGGCTCGGAGAGCTCTATCGTCTCAACGGAAGGCGCGCTCAGGATTGGCCCCAGGAACATGAAGAGGTAGTTGTAGGTGGCGTTCTCCCCATTGAGAAGTGCGACATCACCCAGGGTCGTGAGGACAGCAATATCATCATCTGCTATGCTTCTTAGCGTGATCAGGGGAACCTCCGGTCCCTCCGAGATCCAGGGGGAGAGCTGCCTCATGCTACTGGCGTGCATGAGCGATGCCACCGTGGATGAGTAGTATGAGAGGGTCAGCACCGGACGATCGAGACCTCTCAGGCTCTCCTTAACGGCGAAATCGAAATCAGCCGGTAGTATGGAGCCTGAGGCCGTCTTGTTCAGCTGGTTCCACCTCTGAACGCTCAGGGCCGTCGATGAGAAACCAGTGACCACGAGGAGGGCCAGCAGGAATGCCCAAAGCCTTGAGCCCCTTGAGAGGTCCAGCATCCTCCTGAGGAGGGGGGATGCCAGGGCAGCGATGCCCAAGGCCGCGTAGAGGGGGAACCTGTACTCCCAGTAGGGGAAGCTGAACCCAGATACCCTGAGGTAGGTGACCAGCCTGCCCGTCAGGAGGCTGGTGAGCGCGAAGAGGGCGTAGCTCTGCATCCAACGATCCAGCTTGAACCTGAGCGAGATTATAGCCAGCAAACCGGAGATTCCTATGAGGTTCGGGTAGAAGAACCAAGGAACGTGGCCCAGGTAGAAAATATCGCTAACCTTCACCTCTCCCAGGTGGAGCTGCCAGACAATCAGGCCGGATGCGTAGAGGGCCAGGAGGATCGAGATGAGGGCATCGCGCCTACCAGAGAGGAATGCGATTAGCCTCTCATGAGCTCCCCCGAGGTACCTCTCCCTAGCCTCGTTGAGCGCCAGTGAGAGGAGGCCAGCTAGCAGGAGGTAGAGGGAGCTGGAGGCGGCCGTCCCCCTGTAAACCCCTGGCGTGAGGTATAGCGAGTAGAGGATCAACCCGGTGAGCGTGACCGCGAGGGATGAGCTCCTCCTCCCGCCCAGGAGGAGCGATGCAACCGCAAGGTATGCAGCGAACACGAGGGCCTCGGCAACGTGAACCAGGAAGGCGAATAGGGTTGATGAGAATATGTAGATGATCTTCCGCCTGCCCTCGACGTATAGATCGGAGTAGAGCGAGAAGGCCAGCAGCCCTATGGCGAGCGTCAATGGGAGCCCCCAGAAGAAGATCGGATGGCTCCATATCAGGGACCTGTAGGAGTACTCATTGGCCTTGTCCAGGCCGTTGTAATCCGTGCCGTACCTAATCGCGGCGAGGAAGCCCAGGCTAGTGAAGAGGCTCCAGATGAACAGGGCCTCCCCCCTCCACCTCAGCTTGGAGAATGAGGAGGCCACGAGGAGGAAGGCTATCAGGTTCATTGGGATGACCGTGAGGATTGCGCTGAAGGAGTCAGCCCCGGTGATAAGGTAAACGGAGCCCAGCAGGGAGTGGAACCCAAGGTAGTTCCATGCATCATATCCGCTGGGTCTTTCAGCGAGCTCCCAAGCCCTGTCCTGGTGGTATAGTATGTCGTTCGTCGTTAACCTGAATATGTTAGGGTAGGCCAGAGCGAGCTCCAGGAGGAAGAAGAAAGCCAGCAGCAGGATAAGAGCGATGTATCCATCTAGCTTCGGCTCTAGATCCTTCCAGAGACTCCTCCCCCTCAGGGTCAGGTAGACGGAGGTAGCGCTCACGACGAGCGAAACCGGGGCGATGATCCAAAGCGGCTGGAGGGGGAAGGTCCTGTGGAGGAGCATCAGGAAGGCGAGCATCGCTCCACTGAGCGAGAAGGAGAAGCCGAGGGATTCCCAGGGGTCCCTGGATGAGAAGGGAGCGAGGGGGATGAAGATGCATGAGAGGAAGGGGATGAGGATGAGAGGGCTGTATGGTGGTGGGGAGATCAGGCATAGGGCCAGGAGGATCGGTGGGAGGAGGGCCAGGCCGAGCTCGATCGCGGGGCGCCTCATCCTCACCTCGGGCTCGGTGCCGAGGAGGAGCAGGGCTAGGAGGGGAACTGCCAGGAGGGGAACCTCGTAGAGCCCGAGGTCCAGGGGGAAGCTGAGAGCTATCAGGAGCGCCAGGCAGATCAGTAGGGGAGTGATGAGATCCCTCAGTCGCGCTTCCATTGGGAAGCAGCTTTCCCCGGGAAATTTAAAAGGTTAGCTGGGCCCCTCAGGTTAGCCCTCAAGATGGCGGCTGGCCGCTCCGGGCTCGGGGGCCTCAGCACTTGAATTCCCGGGGCGAGGGGCATGCCACCGAGGTCACAGGAGTGATCTAATCAGCCCATCAAGGGCTATCCCCAGGAAGATGATCCCCTCGACGGGGCTGGCCACCTTGTACATCCTCCTCGCCTCCCCCCTCTCAGGTCTCCTAGCATACCTGATCGAGTGATAGAGGAACCTCAGCGTTATTGGGACCGAGAGAAGGAGGAAGACAGGGCCGAATGGTCCTATGATGAAGAGGATTATCTGAGTGGAGAGCAGGATGATGTTTGATGCGACTATGAGCCTTGATGTCCTCTCAACTCCCCATACGACCGGCGCCATGGGCACGCGGGCGCTCGCGTAGTCCTCCAAGTAGTGTATGGAGATGTACCATATGTGGGAGGGTATCCAGAGGATCGTCATGAGCGCTATGAGAATGGCCTGCGCCTCAAGCTCCCCCCTCGCGGCCGCCCAGCCTGCCAGGGAGGGAGCGGCCCCAGCGACGCCGCCGAGGACTATGGAGAGGGGGGTCCTCCTCTTCGTCCAGAGCGTGTAGACCGCTATGTCGAAGACCATGCCCAGGGCAGTGGAGAAGGCCACCCAGAGGTTTATCAGGGAGGAAAGGGCAAGTCCCACGGAGAAGAGGAGTGTTCCAAAGAGAAGAGCTTCCCACTTCGATATCCTGCCTGCAGGAACTGGCCTGTTCCTCGTCCTATCCATCATCGCATCTATGTCCGCATCCAGGGCCATGTTTATCGAGGTGGTGCCGGATATTGAGAGCAGCATGCATGCGGTGAGCATTATCAGTGCATCAGCTCTAGTTCCCCCGGCGCCCAGGTAGGTGAAAACGGACGTCAGGAGGAGAAGGAAGGTCTGCTTCGGCTTCGTCAGGCAGAGGAGATCGGAGAGCCTCAGCTTAAGCGAGGTCACCTGCATGCTCCCACCCTCATGGCCTGTACTGGTAGAGCTTGGTGACAGTTTCCGTGACGACCTCACCGTTCATGAACCTGTTGCTCACCTCTACCACCCTCCCACCGAAGGGGACGGATGGGTTCACGTAGAGGAGCTCGAATGGGGCCAGGGCCTCCCAGCCCGGGTACCTCATCGCGTACTTCAGGATGAGGACTGCCCTCAACTGCCTGTCTCCTATCCGGTAGGAGATGGATCTGCTCACACTTTTCCCCGAGATCTCGAAGTGCGTCCTGTTCCCCTGGCTCTCCATCTTGAAGGTGAGGTAAACGGTGGCCCCTCCAAGGGTGCTAGAATAAGTGGAGGGGCACTCATCGATCCTCCTCGAGACCCTGCCGTCCATCATGTCGACGAAGGAGCAGCTCCTCGGTCTCCAGAGCTCATCGACGAGGTAGTAATTCACGGAGGTGTAGTTCACCCCTAGGTAGAGGTAGGTTGACCTGTAGGTCAGGTTGAAGAGCTCGGTCCCGTTTATGCTCACCTTAGTCGCCCTGATGACCTCGCTTCCCCAGGGAACTGGGTAGAAGCTCATGGATTCGTTGTCGTAAAGGTACCTCTCCCTGTAGTAGACGGCGTAGCTCCCATCCCTGAAGTCAACGGGATAGCCCGCCCACCTCCAGAGCCTGCTGACCCTTATGGGGTCCTTGAAGAAGTAGGGAACTGCCTCGCTCGTCTCCCTCCTCGTGTGACCCGCTATGACTATTATCTCCTTCCCTCCCTCATAAACTGATATGAGGAAGGTCCTGGGCTCGTTGATCAGGGCAGTGGCGTTATCCGGGGGTATGTAGTTGGCGGCTATCTCGCCGATCCCATCGTAGGCCCTCGGTCCACCTAGTATTATTATGACTTCGTACCTCTCCAGGGCCTTAGCGAAGTCCTTCGGGCCAATAATATCGAATGGAACATTGGACTCACTTAGAAGACCTCCTATGAAGAGAGCAGTTGGCTTGTCTGCCTCATTGCTAACTATGGCGACGCTAGGCCCCCCATGGGATCCGGCCTGTGCCGGGAGGATCGGGAGGAGTATCACCAGCAGAAGCAAGCTTTCCCTCATCGGCGTCCCGGGGGCGCCGCGCTTAAAAAGTTTTACAGCTGATCCCCCGGATGCCTTGGAAGGGGAGAGCTGCGATAATACTGCTGCTCAT
>MAIU01000056.1 GCA_003344655.1 Candidatus Korarchaeota archaeon NZ13-K | reverse complement strand
TGCTTTCGCTGCTGGCCTGGGATTGAGGGCGCTGGCGGTGTCCAGGATAGGCCACGACATGCCGGATGATATGCTGAGGACCCTCGCGGAGGAGGGGGTGGACCTCTCGGGGGTGAGGAGGTCCTGCGAGAGGACCACCAGGTTCCTCATAAGGAGGGGGAGGGGACCCTCATGCCCAACGCTGCTCGCTAGCAGGTGCAGCGAGATGGAGGCTAGGGATCTGGAGGGGATCAATGCGGATGTCATCCACCTGGGCCCCGTCGCCGGTGAGATAGGTAGGGAGGTCGCTTTGGAGGCCACTAAGCTCTCTGAATGCGTTCTGCTCGATCTTCAGGGTGTCCTGAGGGTCTTCGAGGGTGATGGTGTCAGGCTCTCAGGAGAGGGGTTGAGACAGTTCCTAGGGATCGATCTTGTGGTCCACCTAAACGGGGAGGAGGCAGCAGCGGCCGCGGGGAAGTCTGATCCTTTGGAATGCCTCAGGACCCTATCCAGGCACTTCAGGGTTGTCTCCATAAGCTTGGGCGATGAGGGGGCCCTCTTCGGGTTCCCTGAGGGTCTGATCAGGGCGACGGCCCCTAGGGTAGAGGCCGTTGATGATGTGGGAGCGGGTGACGTCCTGACCGCAGCCCTCGGCATAGCCCTAGCCAGGGGATACGGCCCGGAGGATGCCGCCAGGTTCTCGGTGGCCTCCGCAACAGCCTCAACTTTGAAGGTAGGGCCTAGGAGGGTGGAGGCCTCCTTGATATCCTCCCTCGAGGGGAGGGTCTCCTTGAGCTGGATTTAGTGACGTCCTCTCCCGACTAAAGTCGGGAGCTTCCAGTTCTCCGGGACTTCATCCGTCGCCGTCCGTCCCGTTTTGCTGGAAGCACACCCTACGGTGCGAGGTTCCGGCGTTCACCTGGGGCTTCACGCCCTCAGCCTCATCCGCCGGTTCGGGGGCGTCACTGCTCCCCCATCCCATGCCTCTCGTTAAGGCATGGGCTACTTATACACTCTGAGCGTGAAGCTCCGTCATCGGGAACATCCCAGCTAAATCTACCCAAAGCTATATTTAAGCTTTGCCCATTCATCCCCTAACTGAAGTTAGGGTTTTTCTGGGCACCCTTTTTATAAAAAGGTTCATGGTCCCGGGCCGTGATCGCCTTGCCCGGGGTCATCGTGACTCATGGTGACGTCGACGGAGTGATAAGCGCCGCCATAGCTGGCAGGCTCCTAGGGGGGAGCTTCGATTATCACTTCTCGGGCCCCAGCTCAATCGATAAGAAGCTCTCGAAGCTGAGGATGGATGGGGGAGAGCTCATAATCCTGGACATAGGGCTCAACAGGTCGAAGCTAGATGCCGTTGAATCCTACCTCAGGAGGCTCTCCTCGAGAGGGGTGAGGGTGAGGTGGTTCGACCATCACATCTGGGACGATGAGGTCATCTCCAGGATCTCCGGGGTGGCCGAGCTTAGGGTGAGGCCATCAAGCAGCAACGCCAGGCTGATCCTAGAGGAGCTCGGCGGTGGGGAATTCGAGGAGGCGCTCGCTAGGATAGCGGATGATGCCGACACAGGGAGTTACTCCATGGAGATCTCAAGGCTCTACAACGCGATCTCTATGGACAGGGGGATGAGGAGGAGGCTCCTCGAGGCTCTGGTGAGCGGTCTTCTGATGAACGATGAGCTAAGGGCTTTTGGGGAGGCGAAGATGAGGGAGCTAGAGGATCAGGTGCTGGAGGGCCTCAAGAGAGCTTCCGTCAGGATGACCAGGGGAGGGATGAGGTTCTGCGTCATAGACTTGAGGAAAGGGGGCCCGGGATCCCTCATCGCTAGGAGAGCGACCAGGGAGCTCGGGGTTGACTTCTCACTCGTGTTCAACTGCAGGAGGTTCTCCCTCTACTCCGGCCTCTCGAGGGACGCCGACCTGAGGAGGATCTGCGAGATGTTCGGAGGGGGAGGGCACAGCTACGCGTGCGGCGGGAGGCTGAGAATTCATCCGATAAAGAGGCTGGCCTGCAGGATCCTCAGGAGGTTCTATATGCCCTCTGAGGTGAGGGAGCTGATTAAAGCCATAGAGGAGAGCTTCTAGGCCCCTTCCACCATCCCGAAAACTTTTTATCATCTAAGATCGATGCCTCGGGATGGCGATGAGGTTTCATGGGATAATACCACCCCACGTGACCCCTTTCACCAGGGAAGGGGAGCTGGATCTGGCTTCCCTGGACAGGCTCCTCGACTTCTGGCTGGATTCGAAGGTGCACGGTTTGGCCAGCTGCGCGAGCAACGGGGAGGGTCCGATGCTCGATGAGGATGAGAGGGAGAGGGTTCTCAGGTTCGTCGTGGACAAGGTCGGGGGAGGGGTCCCAGTCATAGCGGGCGTGAGCAGCCCCTCGACCAGGGCTATACTGAGGCAGGTGCGGCAGGCCGAGAGGGTCGGCGTCGACGGGATCCTCCTGACCCCACCCTACTACTTCAAGCCGAGCCCGAGGGAGCTGCTGGAGCACTACAGGCTCATCCTCGGATCCACAGGCCTCCCGGTGATACTCTACAACGTCACTAAGTTCGTCGGTTACGACGTGCCCTTGGACGTCGTGGTCAGGCTGGCGGATGAGGAGAACTTCGCCGGAATAAAGGAGTCAAGCGGGTTGATCTGGCGCATCTCAGAGCTGATAAGGCTTCTCGATGGGAGGGGCTCCGTGCTGGCCGGAACCGGGGATCTCGTCCTAGACACCTTGGTCTTGGGAGGCCATGGCGGAATAGTAGCCGTCTCCATATTCGCCCCAGAGCTTGTGGTGGACCTCTACAACTCATTCATGGCCGGGGACCTGAGGAGGGCCTCCAGGATACAGCTGACCCTGACCATGCTGAACGAGGTCGTGGTCAAGAGGTACAACCAGCTGAGCGCCACCAAGGAGGCCCTGAGGCTGAGGGGGCTCCCCGGCGGATATGCGAGGATGCCATCGCAGCCGCTCAGCGAGGAGGAGAGGGAGGAGGTGAGGAGGGCCCTCCAGTCAGCTGGGCTCCTCTGATCACCAAACCTTCGTTCCCTCTGGGACCTCCTCCGGCACCTCTATGAGGTGGACCCTTCCGCCCTCCTCCTCAGCGAGCAGGAGCATCCCCCTGCTCTCGACGCCCATCAGCCTCTTGGGCTTAAGGTTGAGCACGAATATCATCTTCTTACCTATCAGCTGCTCCGGACTCACCTGATCCGCTATGCCCGTCACGACAGTCCTTCGCTCGCTTCCGAAATCGACCTCCAGTTTAATCAGCTTCCTCGACTGGGGTATCCTCTCGGCCCCCAGAACCCTCCCGACCCTGAGGTCGAACTTCCAGAAGTCCTCGACATCAAACAAAGGAATCACCTCGGAACGATCACTATCTTCCCGAACATATCGCTCCTCTCCATCCTCTCATGAGCCTTCCTGGCTTCCTCCAGCTTGAATACTGAGTCTATAACGGGCTTGAGCCTTCCGGCCTCGAAGAACCTGAGTACCTGCATCAGCTCCGCCCTGCTCCCCATGTATGATCCGATTATCCTCAGCTGCCTCGAGAAGACGTACCTCACGTCTATCGTCGCCTGCTCCCCCGAGGTGGCGCCCACGCTGATCATCCTTCCCCCAACCCTGAGGCACTTGAGGCTTGTCATCCAGGTGGCGCTGCCCACCGAGTCCACCACAACATCAACCCCCTCTCCGGTGAGCTCCCTGACCTTGGCGACGACGTCCTCCCTCTTCCTGTTTATGACATGATCAGCCCCTATGCCATAGGCCCTCTCCACCTTCCAATCGTCCCCTACCGTGGCTATGACCCTGGCGCCGTGAAGCTTGGCTATCTGTATCGAGGAGATCCCCACACCGCTTCCCGCGCCCCAGACGAGCACCCACTCCCCCTCCTTGAGATCCGCCAGGGTCCTCAGCATGTGCCAAGATGTCAGGAAGACCATGGGAATCGATGCCGCCTCCTCAAAGCTCAGGTTGCTTGGCTTACCCAGGATGGCCCTCTCCGGATGGGCCGTGAGCTCAGCGTATCCTCCATCCACGTGATAGCCTGGCATCCTGTACTGCCTGCACATGCTCTCCCTACCGCTCAGGCAGTACTCGCATTTCCCGCAGCCGTAGCCGGGAGCCACTATCACCTCCTGACCAACCCTCACGTCGCTGACAGCTCCCCCGACCTCCCTGACGACGCCCGCTATATCGGAGCCGAGTATCCTGGGGAGGGTGACCCCCCTCAGGCCCATCCTGACCCATATGTCGAGGTGGTTCATTGCGGCCGCTCTGACCTCTACGAGCACGTCATTCGGTCCCAGCTCGGGTTCGGGGTAGCTCTCATCGTACTCGAGGACCTCAGGGCCCCCGTGCCGGCGTATAACCACAGCCCTCATGATGACCCCCGGCGGTGTGGGGGGAGAGAGCTTAAGCTTTACTGATGGGAGAGCCCGCTACAGCATCGTGTAGATGGCCCCGAGGATCAGCATCACTAGAAGTATGAAGAGGACCCATTTTATGATGCCCGCGGCCTTCTCCATGAGCAAGACGAATATCATGAGCTCTATTATGAAGGCGAGCGTCTCAGCTGTCGCACCCGTTATACCCAGCATGCCCATGATGGGAACCAGTATTGAGCTCAGCAGGCGGTGAATCCAGCTCGCCAGCTCGAGGAACATCTCCAGCATGAACTTAACGGCCGCTGAGAAGTCCTCAACCATCCGGAGACCGGGGTCCAAGATGGTAATAAAGTTTGCGACACCTCGAGGCACTCGAGAGGCGAGCGGCTGGGCTTTCTCATCAGCCCTCCATGGGAAGGGGACCGGATAAACTTTTATCGATGATGGATGTTGCAGGAGAGATGCTACTGGGAGAGCTCGCGGCACTGGCCAAGAGGATAGCATCCACGAGCTCTAGGCTTGAGAAGGTGGAGCTGGTCGCCTCGATGATAAGGGAAACAGATCCCGAGGAGGCTGAGAAGGCCCTCCTCATTTTGACTGGCCGCATATTCCACCCTCACGATCCGAGGGAGCTCAACGTCTCCTGGGCGACCCTCTGGAGGGTGGTGGAGTCCCTGACGGGTGATGTCGAGGTTGAGGGCGCGGATGCGGGCGAGATGGTCGAGTCGGCGCTCAGGGGGAGGAGGATCAGGCAGACCCCTCTCCTGGATGAGGGGCTCACGGTGAGGAGGGTCTACGAGATGCTTGAGGCGATGGCATCGGCTGAGGGCCCGGGATCAAGGGGAAGGAGGGAGGAGATCCTGAGGAGCCTCCTCTCAGTGTGCAGCCCGGAGGAGGCTTGGCTCCTCTCGAACGCGATAGTGGGGGAGCCCAGGCTCGGGCTGAGTGAGGGCCTACTCATCGATGCGATCGCCAGGGCCTACAGGATAAGGAGGGAGCTTGTGGAGAGAGCTGCCATGGTCATGGGGGATCCATACGAGATAGTTGCCTCCTCCGGGAGGCTGGAGTTCGAGCCCAAGGTGTTCAGGGCCCTCCGCCCCATGCTAGCCCAGTCCGTGGGTGACGTCAGGGAGGCCTTGGCGGAGCTGGGCAGGTGCTCATTCGAGTACAAGCTGGACGGGGCCAGGGTGCAGGTTCACTTGAGGGGCGATGAGGTCAGGATCTTCTCGAGACGCCTGGCGGATGTCACGGCCAGCATTCCAGATGTCGTGAGCTCCGTGAGGGAGGGGCTGGGGGTGAGGGAAGCGATAGTGGAGGGCGAGGTCATAGCTGAGAGGGACGGAAGGCCTCTCCCGTTCCAGGTCCTCATGAGGAGGTTCAGGAGGGTTAAGGTTGATCCTGAATTGATCGAGGAGATCCCCCTGGTCCTCTATCTCTTCGACGCCCTGCTGATAGAGGGTAGGAGCCTCCTGAATGAGGAGTACTCCCACAGGAGGAGCTTACTAGAGCGATTCGCGGGGGAGCCGCTGAAGCTCGTCCCATCCATCGTCACATCCAGCGCGGATGAGGCCGAGTCATTCCTGAGGTCCGCGCTGGAGGCGGGGCACGAGGGGGTGATGGCAAAGAAGCTGAGCTCTCCCTATGTGCCGGGGGTGAGGGGCAGGCACTGGCTGAAGGTGAAGGGATCTCACACGCTCGATCTAGTCATAGTGGCGGCTGAGAGGGGATACGGCAGGAGACACAGGTGGTACAGCGATTACTACCTGGCCGCCAGGGATGAGGGGACGAACGAGCTCCTGGTCGTGGGGAAGACCTTCAAGGGGCTGACGGATGAGGAGTTCGAGTGGATTACCAGGAGGCTCGAGGAGCTCGCGATAAGGAGGAGGGGGAAGTTGATAGAGGTGAGGCCCGAGATAGTCGTCGAGGTGGAGTTCAACGAGGTTCAGAGGAGCCCGAAATACAGGAGCGGTTACGCCCTGAGGTTCGCGAGGATAAGGAGGATAAGGGATGACAAGACCCCGGAGGATGTTGACACGCTGGGCAGGATCAGGGAGATTTACATGAGGTCCAGGGGAGAGAGCTCGGATGCTAGCTCGTCCTCCAAAGATCAGCTATGATCTCCGGTCACCTCAAGCAGGGGTCCCGCTCTGAAAATATCAAAGGTCCTCTTTCTACCGGAATGACCGGTCTCGGAACTCCACCTCTTAGCATCAGGTAGACGATCCATGGCGCCATGGATCCCGCTTTCTCATAAACACCTTTTCTCGCTGAATGAATTCCAGCTTCAACATGCTCACATCCTCGATGACTCACTCCCCCGCTAAGGCATCTCTCGGAATCCTCGTAACCTTAAATCACTGAAAGAGCGCTGAAGACTCACCGGCCTATCTCCTCCATGAGCGCATTCACATGCCCCACAAGCTCCTCCAACGAGTACCTCTTCCTGACCAGTGTGTAGTGATAATTATCCTTCCAGATCTTCCTGGCCCCGGGTGATAGGAGACTAGCTAGGTTATGTCTCGTTACGTGGAGGTCCATTGAACCGACGTACATCCTCACGCTCTCCCCGTCCACGTGCCCCAGTAATCGCAGATCCAGGGCAGCCTTGAGCACGTCATGCAGATTGTACCTTAAATCTGGACCGAAGTCCCTCGCAACCTTGTGGGTTATCTTCGACGCCAATTGGTAACCCAGTTCCGTGATCCATGCCTTAGCCTCGAAGCCGAAGGCATCCTTCAGCATCACCTCCTCCCTCGGCATCTCACCCGGGTCTAAGGAGACCTCTAACCTGATATAGTCTATCCTGGGATTCCTGACACCCATCATCTCCTCGAATACGCCCCTGAGCCTCGTTATGAGATTGTGATTCCTCATTCCGAGGAACTCGTAAAAGGGTCTCCCATCGTACCTGGTTATGACGGGCATGCGCAGCGATAGGAGAGTCGGAAAGTGGTCCTTCTCCCTATCGTACTCAATCACAAAAATCTTCATAGTCCTCTCAGGGGTTATCGGTAGGTCCAGCGTGAGCCCCTCCTCAGATAGCCACATGTTGAACTTCAGCATCTCCCCGATCAAGACCCGCTTCGATGTGACCCTCCTGTGCCAGGCGGAGTCCAGGTCGAAGGTCAGCCTGGGCGGCTCAGCGTAATTGATCATGTAAACGTAGTTCAGGATGGAGTCACCACCGAAGAACAACCTATCCCCAAAATATTCGGAGAGTAGTTTGAGCAGCCTCATGATCTGCCAGACCCTCTCAAGCCCCCGTGCCACAGCATGCAACTCCCGCCTGTCCATCCCGCCCTCGGCCCCGGGGAGTTTACGGGTCACATCCAGCAGGAAGCTGAACTGAGGAGTGATGGAGCGGATCCTAGCCTTCAGATCCTCAAGCAACCTCCCCATCCTCTCATCGTCGGAGCCAGACCTCAA
>MAIU01000055.1 GCA_003344655.1 Candidatus Korarchaeota archaeon NZ13-K | reverse complement strand
GCTCTCCTTCAGCACGGCCCCCTCCTCCAGGGCATCCAGAATTATGGTCGAGGTTGGCATTGTATTTAGAGCGTCTTCCAGGGTGAAGGCATGTACATCTACAGGAATTCTGGCATCCTTGAAAGAGCTCAGAAGCTTTTCCAGCTCGGCAGGGTCATCGTAGATTATCAGGAGGTCATAATCGCTCGCTGGAGTGGATCCCCCTCTTGCCCTGGATCCAAAGAGGATGACCGTCACCTTAAACCTGTCAACGATCTCTCTAAGCCTTTCCTCCCTCAGCCTTTCTCTCTCAACAATCCTCCGCAAGAACCCCTTCGACATATGATCACCTCAGCACAATTTACAGCTTCTTCAGCCTCTTCTGTAATCCCTGAGCCTAGCGTCAGGATATCCAGCCTGAACGTAGTGCTCCTCTAAGCCTTCGCATTCCCTAACCTTGGCCGGTACATCCACTATCTCCGAGAGCGCATCAAGGAGCTCAGATATCGAGTGGGTGTAGGGCTTGTACCCAGTCTTCTTTATGAGCAGGGCCTTTAGGGCGAATTCAGCTGCCTGCTGGGAGTTAAGTGCAGCGAAATCGTAGTATCCGTCATTCAGATCCCTTTTTGCTACCTCCAAGAACTTCCTGGCTTTGCTTATCCATCTCTCGTGCATCCCTTCCACGAGGTCAATGGTAGAGCAACCTGCTTAATTACATTGCCGTTTCTCCCTTCGCTTTATTTAAATGTTGGATCTGCGGTGGGGAGTTCATCCATGGGGATCAAATCCCTATGGGGTCATGGCTGTCGAGGTGAACGGAACGCACCTAGGTTCAACCTGCCTAGGCTTGAAGCATGGCTCCCATCACCTAGATAAAATGAAGCGACGGGGACGAAGGAAAAATTAAAAAGCCCTCTTTGCAGGGAGTGTGCAATGTTCTCGTATAGAATCCGCCACAGAGAAGCAGCATCTTTCTCCATAGTGCTGTTCCTCGCCTGGTGTGCAATAGTCAACTGGCTGGGAGCTGGAGTAGAGGTGCAACCAATCGCCTTCACCGCAGGCATAGCAGCCGGGCTCCTTCTCCATGAGTTGGTGCACATAGCCTTCCTGATGGCTCTAGGGGTCAGGAGGTTGATCATCAGGCCCCTGCTCCAGTTCCCTCTGATGGGCCTCAGTATCTCGCATAATGTCCCCCTAGAAAAGAGGTCCTTCGCTGTGGAGGAGGTAGCTCCTATCCTCACGCTCACGCCCATCCTCTTATCTGCAGCTAGGTTAACCGGTGGTGCCCTCAGAAGCGTGCTTCTCGGGGCAAGCCTCATCAACACAATAGGCTCCTCAGGGGATCTCCTCCTGATAGCCCTTGTCGTGCCCTTTGGGAACACGAAGGTTCTCGACAGAGGGGTGTTAATCGAGGTCAGCGGTTGCCGTGCTGATAAGCGCCTGCTGATACCCGTGATTATGGTGGACTACTTCGCATGGGCTCTAATTTCTGTTTTCTTGGCTCTTTTCGCAGCAATGCACCTGTTCAGCAGCTCTTGATTGACAGCAAGGGCAGTAATGTATCGATCAGCTGAGTTTCCTCTTTTTGCGGCCTCATTTGCCATCTCAACCCTTCTCACGGCCCTAAGGTGGAAGAAGAGGGCTGCTGAGCTGCTGGGCCCCGCTGGGCAAGATTATCGCTGATCCCCTGCTGCGAGGATTAAGTGTGAAAAATAATGCACGATATCCGCACAGAGGAGCTTGATGTCAAGGCCTGGTACATGAAGATTGGTACTGCAGTCGGTCAACTCCTTCTGCCAAGGACTGCTGATGTAGTTTGTAACCGAGGAAGCTGAGCCACTCAGCCGAGGTCAGGCCCTCGTAGATGAGGATCTCCTCTGGAGCATAGCTCACTGCCATTCTAGCCGATATGGGGTCTCTTACAGGATCTATGCCGTCGACTTTGATACCTCCCGAGTCGGGTTTGACGGGGCCTATGGCCATCCTCATGAGGGTGGATTTACCGGATCCGTTAGGCCCCAGAAGGGCATGTATTCTCCCTCTCTGAGATTCAACAGTGACCCCCTGAGGCAATAACGTTGCCATAGATGGCAGCGAAGGAGCAGACTAGTTGCTGAGGGATCCTGAGAGCTCCTCACAGGGCTTATTTAAAGCAGGCTTGGATGACGAGAACCATCGCCTTTAGTAACTTAAAACTATTTGAAGATTGTGGGAAAATCGCTTAAGCGTCTCGCTTGCCTCTATGGCCCTTTCCGCACATCACCACCTCGATGCCATGTTCCCTCAACTCATCCCTCATCCTTTCATGGTCCTCATCGCAGGTCAGGATTTTCGATGGCCTGACGGAGGTCGCTATGAGGAGATCCATGTCAGGATACACATCACCTCTCCTCATCGAGTTGGCCTTGAGCTGAGCTGCTAGGCGTATCCCCTCCTCATCTAGGGGATAGATACTCACCCATCTCAGCAGGGAGTCGAGCCAGAGGAGTTCGCTGTAGTCCCCCTTCTCCCTGAGGTAGTAGGCCCCAACCAAGAGCTCGTAGAGCGAGAGGATCGATATCCCCACATCGCCCACATCAACGCTCTCCTCCCTTAGCAGATCGGAGTACTTGCCCTTTCTGAGCTCCAGCAGGAAGGAGGTATCGAGCACGAGCCTCATGCTCTCGCCCTGAACTCCTCCCTCAGCCTCCTCACTATCTCCTCGAGTTCATCGGGTGGAGGAGCCCTGCAGGCCTCGATGATCTTTCCCACTCTCCTCTCGACATCCCTCCTGATCAGGTCGTCTATCACATCGGAGAAGCTCCCCCTCCCCTTGAGGGAAAGCAGCTTCCGGTAGGTGTCGTCCCTCACGGTTATGGTCTTCATATAACATACTGTATGCTGGTTATATATAAGCTTTCCTGTAGCCGGGAGATCTGGGTCGCATCCAATACCCACTAAGTCAGCATCGTCATCCGCTGCTTTTGAGGCTTTCGGAACGATAGCGGACAATCTTTCGGCCTCCTACATTCATCAGCTTTCGGATGGAACGAATAGTTTATGTTAGCTATCCAGTAACGTCAATCGAAACGAGGGGTTGCCCGCTTGACGGAACTATCGATACCTTGACTCCCAAGTCCTTTTATACAATACTCTTAATATATTTGATATTTTGATATATTTAATCTTAAAATTCACAGTATCGGTTTGCTGGTGAGACTGGCCATTTAAACCCTTAGTGGGAGAGGTTGAATGGAGGCCTTGCGCGGAATATATTTCAAACTTCAGCATGAGGGGTGTGAGAATGCCGCTGAGCCCCAATGATTTTGCTGAATGGTATGCTGAGCTGGGCAAGCTCAAGATATTCTGGGCGAAACCCGTGAAAGATATCCATGTAATAGATGAGGAGGGAGGGGCAGTTCTCATGGATGTAAAGTGGATTGTCAGAAATAGAATAAGGAGGGCGGTTCTTGCAATTGCTGAGAAGGGGGATGTCAGCGGGGTGATCGAAAAGCTCTGTTAGATATGACGCAACGAGGATACTCATATTTGCCAGAGGACCTCGCCATGGATCTGGAAAGAGTTGATGCGAGAGGTATTCTATATTGGTGGAATGTTTTTGATGCAAACACCCTTGAGCCAAATGCGAATGTTGAGGTGAGGACGTATCGTGCATGGGGGATGAGGAGCTCGAGATTTTTAGAGGAATCCAAAGGCAGAGCTGGGGTTTCTTCATCGCACCAAGGCTCAAAGACCATGTTGTGGTTGTCGGCTTTCTCGATGGGATGCCTGTTGCCATGGCTTACCTAAACACTCACAATTTCAACATCGACTACGGCGTTCATGTCGTCAGATCGCACTGGAGAAGGAGGATCGGAACCAGGCTCTTAGCAGAGCTCTTAAAGCTCGCAAGAACGATGGGCTCACCTGCTCTCAGCGTTGTCAGGGTGTTTAGAAGCAAGAGAGGCGCATACAGCGACATAAGGGCAGTGAGGTTCTACGGGGCGAATGGGCCGTCTGAGAGGATGTCGGTGTACAGGCTCCGTTCGATAGGCTCCAGCAGCCTTTAGCGAAAAAGCTCCCAACTAGAGCCACAATGGAGGAAAGCACTATCAGCATGATGCCCAGGAGGGAGCTCCTGATCCCCGTGGAAAAGGCTCCTCTCGAGATCTTGCACAGCTAGGCCCATAGAGACAGCAACTACAACGCTCATCAGGCTGGAAAGAAGCATAGATTCTATTTTCACGGCCAAGTTATTCGTTATGAGGCCGACCGATGCTAGGAAGCTTGCGAGGATGAGCATCATATAGCTTCTCCCGCTTTCATCAGCCAGGTAGAGAGAAAGTTCCCCGTAATCAGTTGTGCAGAGGGGGAAGAGGATCATCGGAAAGGCTGGGATTAGCTTGACCCAGAGCTGGACCTCGGCTGGAAACTTCAGGGAGGAGTTCAGGAGTGATAGAGCTGACCATATGAAAACCTCATAGCCTCCAATGGATGATATCATCCCTGATAGTTTATCGATGGAATCTGAGATTTTGTAGAATAGGGGCATGGTCTCCCTTGGATCCCTTCTCATGATCAAAAGTCTTATCGGATCCTCCATTTTCTCACATATGTTCCGCGCTCTTCCTTCATCTTCTCAAGCGGTTCCTTCCTTATCAAGGCATGTGCCCCTGAGAGTCCCTTTCGATCTGTGATATATAGGACCCGCTGGGATAACGATGCCTCATAGCGGCATCTTCCTCATCCTCCTGACCAGAAGGAGGGAGATCACGTAAATTATCATCAGGTAGGGGATCGCTAGGAGTAGAGCATGACTCACGCTCAGAAGGGCTATTAGGAACGGGGATATGTAAAAGAGAATCTCCATTATAGTCAGAGCGCCATAAACCCACCTGGTGAATGTCTCAACGCTCCAGTGAGCCGGTTCCTTGGGCAGCATATGAGCGTAGGCCAGCGAGTTGAGGTGGGTCGAGCCCAGCAGCGTTGAAGCGTAGAGAGCTGATGCTATTACTCCATGCGGAGCTCCATAAAGGTATAATTCGACTATCATGATCGCAAGGCTGATGGGTGCGGTCATCAGCAGGAAGGAGTTCGCTTTGATCGAGGCGATCCTGCTCCTGGTTATCGGGAGGATGTAGAGAGCCTCAGCTCCGGCTGCCTCCACTATGTAGAGGTAGTAGGGCCCGAGGGAGCCCTGCAGGCCCCCCACCGCCAGGAGGATCAAGGGAAGAACCCCCGGCTCACCCACGCCGGTGAGCGTGGGAACCAGGAGGGAGAGGGGGAGAATGAGGGAATAAACGAGCAAGGATGCAAGTATCCTCGGGTTTCTGACGATCAGCTTGAGCTCCCTCATCAATAAGGCCCTGCTTCCGAATGATATGCTCCAGGTGACTGTTGCGGGAGCCTCGAACTCCGAGGAGCTGACCGCGCGCCAGAACCTCGAGATCCCGGCTCTCAGGAGGGACAGGGAGATGAGGATCCAGAGAGAGGAGGAGATGAGGGGGAGGGGGCTCCTCGCTGCATGGAGGAAGCTCAAGGGTGGGAGGATCGCGAGCGCCCCGGGATCCGTTGAGGACTCCAGGAGCTCGGGAAGCTTATCGCCTATGAAACTCACCATCAGCCCAATTCCGAGAATCAAGACCCAAATCAGCGTTGACAGGATTCTCCTAGAGATCCTCCTCGTGTACTTCCCCTCAAAGGATCCTGCCAGATACCCAAGGGCTATGGAGAGGATCATCGCGAATATCGAGGCTGAGGAGAAACCGAGCAGGAGAGAGGGATCTCGGAGTATGATCGAGGAGAGGAGCCCCGCCGGTAGCATGATGAAGGGGAGGGCCAGTCCTCCCCAATAGATGCCGAGCAGGGATAGGGCCTTCCTAAGCTCGTCCTCGCTTATCGGAAGGTGCTGGAGTGGGTTCAGGAGCCCGTCCGAGATTATAGTCTGGAGACTCATCGCCATTGAGATCACGCCTATCATGATCTCGAGCAGGAAGAGCATCACCATCGCGAGCAGGGCCCCCTCCATCCCCTCAAGGGCGACTAGGCCCACTAGAACCGATACTATCGAGAGGAAGAGGATGAGAAACAGGTTGTATCTTAAGGCTGTCATGAAGATGCTAAGACTCATTCTGCCCTCCATCTCCCTTCCTCCGGCCCTGTAATTCGCTTCCCTACCTATTATCTCCGCCAACCTCCTCCAAGGCAAGGTCCCACCTAAAGCGCCTTAAGGAGCTCCTGGAGCTCCGAAGACAAGCCGGTCACCTCCATGAAGTAGCTCTCGAGGTCACTCTTTCCCCTCAGCTCCCGCGTCGGTCCCTTAGCGACTACCTCGCCCGAGTGAATTATCGTAACTTCATCAGCGATGGCCTCAGCCAGCTCGAGCACGTGCGTTGAGAAGACGACCGTCCCTCCCTCCTGGGCCCTCCTCATCATCACCTCCTTCAGCACCCTGGCCACCTCGGGATCGAGGCCTGAGAATGGTTCATCGAGTATCAGCACCTTGGGCTCGTGGAGCAGGGCGCCTATGATCATGAGCTTCCTCTTGTTTCCCAGACTGAGCTCCCCTCCGAGCTTCCCCATCTGCTCCTCCATCTTGAAGGCCCTTATTAGGGAGCTCAGCCTTCCCCTGAGAGCCTCCTTCCGTATCCCGTATATTTGGCCCAGGAAGCTGAGCCACTCGGCCGGGGTTAGGCTCTCGTATATCAGGATCTCCTCTGGAACATAACCCACGATCATCCTAGCCGATATGGGATCCCTCACGGGATCTATTCCGTCAACGGTCACCCTGCCGGAGTCAGGCTTGGCGAGGCCCACCGCAATCTTCATGAGCGTGGACTTCCCAGAGCCGTTGGGTCCCAGGAGAGCGTGGATCTTTCCTCTCTGGAACTCGACGGTGACCCCCCTCAGGGCCACCGTCCCGCCGTAGCTCTTGGAGACGCCCTCGTACCTCAGCACGCGCTATCCCGGGGCTGGAAGTTAAAAATTAATCGGCGGAGGCCCTGATGAATGGGATCACTCTCGCCTCTATGAAGGCCATGGCCTCCTCGATCCCCAACTTCGAGAAGAAGGTGATCGCGCAGTTCCTAGTTAGGCCCACCACGATCCCTTCCTCTGGCTCGAAGACCGCGTACCACACCTTCCCGAGCCTCACGTACTCCTGATAGACGTTCGTCCCGGCCAGTTCCCTGCCGTAGAGGGAAAGCTTGCTCACATTCGGGATCCTGACGTCCGTGAAGAAGACAACCCTCACGGTCTCCATCCTCGTCTCATAGAAGCTCCTCAGCGCCTCAGAGCTTATCCAGGCCTCCTGTATGAATCCCCTCTCATTGGATATTATCGAGGATAGCTGATTCGCTATCCTGTTCGCCCTGGACTTCCTAGCTGCGATCAAAAGGTATGTGGCTCCCTCGAAGCTGAGGAACTCGAAGATGGTCCTGAAGGTGACCGGGACCTTGACCGGCTCATCCATGTACCTGAAGCTGATGAGGAGGTTCTCCTCAAAGGTCCCGATAAGCCTGTCATCCCTCAGATCCAGATCAGTGATCCTGAAGCCCACCTCAACGCTCCTACCGGCCACCTCCTGCCTGGACATCGAGGAGAATCCCTCGAGCTTCCTCCTAAGATCGCCGGGGTGGAGGGGAGATTCCAGCACGAACACCTTGGCCGCCTGAACCATCGGAGATTCCTGATGTGGAGGGATATAGAGTTTATTCCGCCCGGACCGGTGCGGAAATCCCAGTTGAGACCCGATTCGTTTACGACCCTTCTCGCTGTGAGGTCCCGCCGCCGGCCAGCGGGCGCATCCCCAAAACTTTTAAGTCTCAAATGGAAGAAGCAGGGGTGCTCATGCCGGTGCACGCGCTCCTGCTGCTCCTAGTAATAGCTTCCCTCCTCATCATTGTGGGCTTCCTGCTACTCCTGCTGAGCCGGGGGATGAGGGGGGAG
>MAIU01000054.1 GCA_003344655.1 Candidatus Korarchaeota archaeon NZ13-K | reverse complement strand
GGGGGAGGGGGAGGGGATACTCCTTATCTTGGATGGCTCCACATTCCCTGTGAGGGCCGCCGAGGCGCTGGCCAAGAGGCTGGGCCTGAGCTTCGAGTGCATAGGGAAGGAGGGTGATTTCGACAGGTGCGTGGCCTACAGGCGGATGAGGGCTCACGATCATCGGGATATCGCTGGCTTCTAGGGGATGTGAGCGAACGGAGGGACCGAGCGGGCACCAGTTCCATCCCTGATCCCAGACGACTCCCTCGATGGAGCGGATCCTTCTCTTGCTGGCCCGCCGCACTCCAGTATTACTGATATTCATCAGGAGTAATATTTATATTGTTTGGGGTCCGCGCACCCCTATGAGGCTCGCCCTTCTCCTCCTGATGCTCGCCATTCCGGTCCTGATGGCCTCGGCCGACGGAGGGCCGAAGGTCGTCTGCTCCACGACGGTTCTCGGGAGCATCGTGAGGGACCTGGCCGGCGACTCGGTAGAGGTTGAGGTGATAGCTTCCCCTAGCATCTGTCCCGGGCACTATGATGCCAGGCCCAGCGATGCCTACGCTATTGCGGAGGCGGATCTCATACTCTACCACGGCATAGAGCCATGGGTGGAGGAGCTGAGAACGGCCTCGGGGAGCAGGGCCCCAGCTGTCAGGATTACCGGTGGATGGAACACCCCAGATTCCCTTAAATCCATGTACATCAACGTTTCAAGGACGCTGGACAAATACCTGGGCTTGAACACATCTGCAAAGCTCGATAGATGCCTTAGAGCGATAGATGAAACCGCCGAGGATTTGAGGAGGATTGCGGAGCTTAAGGGGTTCTCCGGGAAGCCTGTTGTGAGCATGATGTTCCAGGCAGACTTCCTCAAGTTCCTGGGATTCAGGATAGTAGCCACATTCCCTCCCCCTGAGAAGGTGTCGGCGAAGCTCTTCGACTCCATAGTGAGGAACGCGAGCGAGGGAAAGGCCGTGCTCGTCGTGGACAATCTACAGAGCGGGACGGAGATTGGTTCCAGAATAGCCTCCCAGGTCAACGCCGTTGAGGTCGCCCTGTCTAACTTCCCGGGATCCCCTCCCGAGCTGGGGAACATGACCCAGGTCATGAGGTGGAACGCCGAGAGGCTGGCTGAAGCCCTGTCCCACGCTGAGCTCAGGGCCTCCGTCGGGGAGTCGAGAAGTCAGGCTCAGATTTACGAGGCTCTCGCAGCTATTCTGGCTGTGATAGCGATCGTAGAGGCCATCCTGATCCTCAGGAGGAGGTGATGCTTTGATAAGCCTGGAGGATGCCGCCAGGATGCACGGTCACAGGGGACCTTGGCTCGTCCTCGGCTACAGGGCCGGCCTCAGGGCACTGGAGCTCCTGAACCCTGAGAGCGAGCACGACCTCCTCTGCGTCATCAGGTGCCCCCTCAGGACCCCATACACGTGCTCTGTGGACGGTGTGCAGGCCTCAGCCGGATGCACGCTTGGGAAGATGAGTGTGAGGATCGAGGAGCATGATGGCGTGGAGTTCTTCTTCCTCAACAGGAGGAGGAACCTCAAACTCCTGCTGAGGCTTAGGGGAGGGATCTCCGAGTTTTTAGAGAGTATGTCCTCGAGCGAGGGAATTGACTCAGCTGCCGCCTGGGTAGAGGGGGCTGAGCTCGCGGATCTCTTCGAGGAGACCCTCATTTAATAATCCCTCCATTTTTAAATCGCGGAGGGATTGTGTTGAGCCCCGATGATGCTGTGAGGTTGGAGGAAGTTTGGGTCTCTTACTCGGGGAGCGAGAGGCCCGCCATAAGGGGGATCAGCCTCTCGATCGGGAGGGGCGAATCCGTCCTCATAACGGGCCCAAACGGGGCCGGGAAGACCACGCTCCTGGAGACCTGCTTGGGACTCCTCAAGCCGGTTAGAGGGGAGGCTTTTCTCCTAGGAGTGAACACGAAGAGCAGGAAGATTATTGAGACCAGGAAACTCTGCAGCTATGTCCCTCAGGACTTCATGAAGCCCCCGGAGGAGAGCTACACGGTGAGGAGGGTATTGCTCATGGGACTTGCCCCCCTCAGGGGTCAGTTCATCAATGCTGAGCTCGAGGGGAGGATTGAGGAGATATGCGCAGCGCTGGGCATTAGGGAACTGATGGATGAACCCTTCGGGAGGCTCAGCGGTGGACAGCAGCAGAGGGTGATGATAGCTAGGGCCCTGGCGAGGAGACCCAGGGTCCTGCTCCTAGATGAGCCCTTCTCGAGCCTGGATGCTGAGACCAGGTCCCTCTTGGCGGATCTTCTGGAGAGCTACTCGCTCAGCGAGGGGGCCACCGTGATCGTGGTGAGTCACGATGGTATAGCCCCGCGCCGCCCGGATAGGATCTTGAGGATGGATCAGGGGAGGCTGATTTCTTGCTGCTGACTATACTCCTGACGGCTGTGCTAGCTGGCTTCCTGCTCGGGACACTGGGTTTCTACGTTCAGAGGATGGGTCTCATCACCTTGAGCTTCAGCGTGGCCCACTCCGCGCTCGCTGGGGCATCCATAGGGCTCGTGATAGGGATCGACCCAACCTACGGAGCTTTCTTCCTCTCCCTTATTTCATCCCTCATCCTGGGGCTGCTCTCCACGAGGGTGAACCAGGGGAGGGAGCTCATGAGCATGGTGCTCTTCTCGGCATCCTCCTCAATAGCTTTGCTGTCCATATACCTCTCAAACGTCAGGGTCCTGGCGACATCCGAGGTGGCCAGCGTCCTCTGGGGGAGCCTGCTGGCCGCAAGCCCGGAGAAGCTGATGGGAATGGCCTTCATCCTCCTCATCCTCTCGAGCTACACATCAGCCTACAGGCTCGAGTTGAGCTCGATAATGTTCGATAGGAGGTTGGCGGAGGCTGAGGGTGTGAATGTGTCCCTACACACAACCCTCGTGCTCACCCTCTGCGGCTTGGCCATAGCTCTCGCCCTGAAGATAACCGGTGGCTTCCTGGTCTTCTCCCTCCTTTACAACCCGGTAACAGCATCCATCTTCCTCCTGAGGAGCAATAGGTATCAGCCCATGGTCTCCGCTGCGATCGCAGCGGCATCCTCCTTGTCGGGTCTTTGGGCGAGTTACGCGTTCGATCTTCCGGTTGGGGCATCCATCTCGCTCCTCTCGGCGCTCTTAGCAGTTATCTCGAAGCTGGTGAGCTGGATCAGGGATAAATTAGTTGAGCATAGCTTGGAGCTGTGATGGGATCCATCATCACAGCCCCGATGAGGAGCATAATTAAATGAAAGTGATTATTGTTGGCAATTGCTTCAAATATGTTTTCAAATATTCCCCCTAGCAGGATGCGAAATTCAGTCAAATGGGCAAAAGGAGGCCATTGCACCGTGAGCGGAGCTCCCGCGGCTTTACACAAAAGTTAAATTATATAAGTTTCGCGAAGGTACCCCAAGGGGCAAGGGAGTCCGATGAACCCCGGAAGGGAGGGAGAAGGGAGGGATTGCAACGGAAAATCGGATAGCATCTCGTAGTGAGGATCCTCCGGGAGGTATGTGAATATGTCGAGTAGAGCCGGTCTTCCCACCAGGTTCGAGGAGATACCAACCAAGATCACCGTTCTGGGTGTTGGAGGAGCCGGGATAAAGGCTATCGATTCTCTAGCGAGGGCGGGGATGGAGATAGCCAAGCTTGTGGCTCTTGACTCCGACCTAAACGCCCTCAGGCAGGTGAAGGCCCACGAGATAATACAGGTAGGGGAGAACACGCTGAGGGGGAGGGGGAGCGGAGGTGACATAAGCCTCGCCCAGAAGGCGGTGGACGAGGACTTGGATAAGGTCATAAGAACACTGGATGTCTGCGACCTCCTCATCACGGTTGCCGGGCTGGGAGGGGGCATGGGGAGCGGCGGCCTGCCGTTCCTCCTAAGGGCCATAAGGGACGAGTACGGGGACAAGGCGCCAGCCATAATATCTGTGGTGACCATACCGTTCAGGTACGAGGGACAGACGAAGATGAAGAACGTCCAGTCCGGTCTGAGGGAAACAGTTGTCGTGAGCGACAGTGTGGTTGTCAACATGAACGACATACTGCTTGAGAAGTTCGGTGAGATGCCGGCCCAGGTGGCCTACTCAAGGATGGACAACATACTGAAGATGGCGGTCAACTACATGGTGGAGATGCTCGACCCCAGGGACACGCTGCAGAGGCTCGACTTCCCCGACCTCAGGGGGATGATAGAGAGGTCAGGCATAGGCTTCATAGGGATAGGCTCTCACAGGAGCGTGAGGAAGGCCGTTGAGAATGCCATAGACACCAGGTTGCTCGACTCTAACCCGACATCCGCCTCCGGCTACCTGCTTTACCTCAAGGCGCCGCCGACGGCAAGCCTCTTGGACGTGATAGATGGTCCCAGGCTCATAACGGAGAAGTACAATGTGGAGAGGATATCATTCGGAGCAAGGCTGAGCCCGATGCTCAGGACCCCAGAGGCCCTCGTGTACGCCACGGGCGTCGACTCCCCGTTCGTTAGGGATATGATAGGGGATGTCAAGGAGTTGTTGAGGGAGTGAGGTGAGATGGCAGTCAGGAGGAGGGGTGTTGATAGGGGCCTTGAGGAGGCGGAGAGGGTTTCCGAGGCTAGGATAAACATCGTGGGCATAGGTGGTTGCGGTAACAACATAGTCAGCGCCTTCTACAAGAAGTTCCCCAAGAACGTGAAGACGATAGCGGTGAACACGGATTCTGCGGTGCTCAGGAAAGCCGAGGCCGATGAGAAGGTCCTGATAGGCAGGTACACGCACAAGGGGAGGGGAGCCCAGGGGGTCCCCGATATAGGGAGGGAGGCGATGGAGGAGGACATAGAGAGCGTGTTGAGGGCCCTCGATGAGAAGGTGGATATAGTGATAGGGATAGCCGGCATGGGAGGGGGCACGGGATCCGGTGGCCTACCGGTGCTGATGAGGGAGATAGGTCTCAGGCACAGGGATGCTATAAAGATATCCATCGTGACGCTGCCAATGAGGGAGGAGGGTGAGGAGAGGAGGAGGAACGCCCAGTTCTCATTGAGGGAAACGATTGATACTTCCGATGTCACGATAGTGAACGCTAACGATCTGGCCATGGAGAAGGCCAGGTCAGTCGACCTGAACTACGCCTTCTCTCTGGTTAACAGGAAGATAGAGAGGAGCGTCCATGCCCTGGTAAAGATGCAGAGCACTGAGACAGGCCCGGGTTACGTCAACGTTGACCTTAGCAACTTCTCCAGGATATCCTACCAGTCGGGACTCGGGTTCATAGGCGTGGGAAGGGGGCAGTACATATTCCAGGCATTCGACGATGCCCTGCAGGATGACTACGCTAAGTGCGATTTGACCGAGGCCAAGGGAGCCATAATATACTTCGAGGGCAAGTCCGTGGACCTCAGGGTGGATCAGATGAGAGAGGCTACTGACATACTGAGCAGGAGGTACAGGATACCGACCGTGTTCATGGGGGTCAGGCCCACCTTCGAGTACCCAGACGTCAGGGTGAACCTGCTGGTGACGCAGGTCCGCTCAACGTATGTTGATGATTTTTTGGCTGAGTTAGGTCTGTGATGGGGGGTGTGTGCATGTTCCGCAGGAAGAAGGAAGAGGAGAAGAGGGAGGAAACCCAGCCCTCATTCCAACCCCAGCCTCAACCTTCCGTATCCATAACCGAACTGATCAGCAGGTATCTGGATGAGAACAAGGGTGAGGTATCACTTGCATGGTTCGCGAGGCAGGAGAAGTTCCCATACATACCTCCCTTGGTCGCCGTTAAGGAGTATGTTGAGGCCAGGGGAGGTGCTGTGACGGACATGGAGGAGCTGAGGAAAACCTTCATGAGGATCCTGGAGTCGAAGATGGCCTCAATTGGGAGCTCGCTGTGAGGTGATGCCCGATGATGTCCAGGTCCGAGTTGGCCAGGGCCTCGGAGCTCTCAGCCCTCAAGATGGTCCTGGTCGGGGTCGGGGGCTGTGGTTGCAATACAGTCAACAACGTCAAGAGGTACGGCGTCAGGGTTCCCACGGTGGCAGTAAATACTGATGCACCGGTGCTGCAGAGGATAAGCGCTGACATAAAGATACTGATAGGAGAGGGGGCCCACAAGGGAAGGGGAGCGGCCGGCTCCCCAGAGCTGGGTAGGATGATAGCGGAGCAGGACATGGACAAGATATTGGCTCCTCTGAGGGATAAGGAGCTGATAATGATAACGGCCGGCATGGGAGGGGGCACGGGAACGGGGGCCGGGCCCACCATAGCTGAGGCGATAAAGGAGAAGTTCCCCGACAAGATAGTGATAGGGATAGTGACGCTGCCCTTCACATCAGAGGGGCCAACCAGGATAAGGAACGCTCAGTGGGGCCTTTCAAGAATGCTCGATTCGGCTGACATGACTGTCGTCAATGCCAACGACCTGCTCAAGGAGAGGGCTGGCAACTTACCTGTCGCCCAAGCTTTCAGGGAGATGGACAAGCTCCTGGTGGACATAGTGGACTCCATAGTGGGGCTGCAGGACATAGTTCCCCAGCCGGGTCTGGTGAACATAGATTACAGCAACATGGAGGTGCTCGTCAGGGGTTCTGGCCTGGGGTTCATCGGTATAGGCAGGGGGAGGAGCGCCACGGAAGCGTTCAGGGCAGCGATAGCGGCCAACTACAGCGAGGCCGACATCAGGAACGCGAAGGGTGCGATAGTCTACGTTGAGGGGAACCAGTCGCAGCTAGTGATGAGGGAGCTGGACAGGATACCCCAGACGCTCTCAACGGACTACAACATAATGAGCATATTCTGGGGAATAAAGCCGAACTGGAAGCTGTACGAGCCGAAGATAATGCTACTGACCACCGGAGTCAGGTCTGAATTCGTGGACAAATGGCTCCAAGGAGGGATATGATTGATCAGAAGGGAGGAGGTCGTGAGTAAGGAAGTGATAGACAGCTCAGCTAGGAGGGTTGGGGTCGTCAGCGACGTCGTGATAGATGAGGAGGGAAAGGCTAACCTGCTGGTGAAGGTGAAGATTTTGAGAGGGAGTAGCGAGAAGGAACTGGAGTACACACTCCCCCCTTCAAGTATTTTAGCCGTTGGTGATGTAGTATTGGTCAAAGGTGTTGTGGAGGTGAGGAGGAAGTGAGTTGGAGGAGACCGGAGGTATCGGCCTCCCTCAAGTTGGCCGTCGTGGGTATAGGGGGAGCCGGCTGCAACATGATAACAAACATAAAGAGAACGGGGTTCTCCGAAGCGAAGCTGGTGGCAGTGAACACAGACGCTGCTTCGCTGGGCGCCACGAAGGCGGACCACAAGGTGCTGGCCGGGGAGTCCTTCCTGGGAGGCAGGAGCGCCAGAACCGTTGAGAATGGGAGAAAGGCCATGGAGAGCGTGAAGGAGAACCTAATATCACTGCTGAGCGACAGGGAGGTCATATTGCTCCTGGCTGGGCTTGGAGGAGGGGCCGGAACCGGGGGCATAGTGACCCTCGCCGAGGCCATAAAGGAGAGCCTGCCCAACGCCCTGACGATAAGCTACGTTGTGCTCCCGTTCTCCAGCGAGGGGGAGGTGAAGATGAACAACGCCAGGTATGGCCTCTCGGAGGTCATAGACCTATCGGATGTGACCTGGGTGGCGTTCAACGATGTCCTGAAGAGGAAGTACACGAACGTTCCCCTGACGAGGGCCTACAAGATGATGGATGACAGGCTCTTCAACGTTGTTAAGGGCCTGGCGTCGCTTCAGAACCTCTCTCCGCTACCGGGAATGCAGAACGTAGACTTCGCCGTTATGAAGGAGATTGCTAAGGGATCGGGTCTCGGGTACTCAGGGTTCGGGGAGGGAAGGACTACTAGGGAGGCCTTCGAGGGCTCCCTGGTGGACCCGTTCGGGGACGCTGACCTCAAGGGGGCCAAGGGCGTCGTCGGCATACTGGAATCCGCTGAGACGGCCGTGTCCGTTGAGGGAATGACATACGTGCAGGACGTGCTCACGAACAACTTGGGCATACCCGAGGTATACTTCGGGCTCAAGCCCAGCATAGAGATGACCAGCCCCAAGGTCACCGTCTATGTGTTCGGAGTGAAGTCGAGGATGGTGGAGGACTTCCTGAGCTCCATGGGAGGGGGTTGATCCTGATGGCCCAGGAGAGCGCTAGGGTGACCATGACAGTGGTCGGAGTTGGTGGAGCTGGCTGCAACACGCTCAACAGACTCAAGGAAGTGGGCGCGCCTGTGAAGACAATAGCCATACACACGGAGGCGAACCACCTGAAGGC
>MAIU01000053.1 GCA_003344655.1 Candidatus Korarchaeota archaeon NZ13-K | reverse complement strand
ATGGGAGGGGGGGAATCCTAGATAAGATGAGGACCTTCCTATCAAAGATAAATGCGAGAGTGAAGCTCGACAATATTTCTCTCAGGGGAAGATTTGTTCCCGTGGGCGGGATCACCGATGAACTGGCTAGGGATGGCGTATTCCTCGTGGGCGACTCGGCCGGTATGGTGATACCATCCAATGGCGGGGGGATACATACGGCAGTGATCTCCGCCTATCTCCTCTCCATCTCCCTGGAGAGCGACTCCCCTGAGGTAAAGTATAAGGGACTTGTGTCTAAGCATGTGAAACCGCTAGTGGATGCTGGTCTCACCTACAGGAGGGCTGCGGATGCCCTGATGAGGCTGGGCATCCTCAAGAGAGTCGTTGGGATGATCCCCGACTCCTTGGTGGCCGAGGCCGTGACGGGAAACAGGGGTGGCTACCACCGGATCCTCAAGGTCGCCTCCTACCTCTATCCGCTGTCCAAGGGCAGATCCGGAAATCATCCAGCCTGTAAATGGGGTTAGCGCAATCACCGCACTCAAAGATGTTATCAAACTCATCTGAGAATGCTGAAGACTCCCTCGTCGACACTATGAAGCATCCGGCCCCTGATAGGGAGGAGATCATCCATCTGAGCTCATCCCTTATCCTAGGATTCACCCTCTCATCCGTGAGAGGGCTGAGAAGAGGAGCTATTACCAGGAAGTCCCTTTCCCTGTACACGGAGCACTGGAAGAGTGTCATGAGGGAGATCAGGTTCTTACCTTTAGCGCTTAGTCTGGATGCATCCAAGATCAGGACGCCTACGAGCTTAGGAAGAGCATCCTCCATCCTCAGTCCCTCGGAACTCGATGTGGAGATGAGGGGTTCGCACTCACCGATCCTTGGATCCCTCAGGACGGGAGGTCCTTCCCCCCTGAGCAGCGCCAGGACTGACGAGGGATCCGCCCCGGTCAGGTAAGAGAGGAGCTCTGAGAGGGTCACGTAGTAAGAGGATCCCAGGCTTCCCTGGTATCCGAACCAGATGTCCGTCGGATTGGCGATCCTATGCTCAATCTCCTTGAGCCTCGCGCGGGCATCCCCGTTCCAGTCGACTAGAACCACCCTCCTGTGCTTGGACATCTCCCGAGCTAGGGAGATGGCGACGGACCCCATCAGTCTAACGGACCTGCAGATCACGAGGTTAGATCCGTAGGAAGCATTTAGCAGGTTCACTTGGCCCTCCGGCTCCAGGATGATCTCGCTCCGAGCTTCCCGATGCCTCCTAGGCATCAGGGCCAGGAGCAGCGCTGGAGGGAAGATGAAGGAGAGGACGAGAAATAGGAGGAAGGTCCTCCCGACGGGTCCAGCCATCCTCAGGCTCGCGTATAGCATTATCGCGGATAGCGCCACACCATAAACCCTATGCCTATCCGGCACTACACCCCTGGCCGCCTCACTCAACAGGAGGAGGGCGGTGAGCGCGATGAGCAGGATCTGAAGGATCCTCCTGACACCTAGCTCCCTGCTTAGGAGCCTCAAAATTCTCCCTCTCTTAGCACGATACCGGCTAAGTCTAGGAGAATCCTTCCTTCAGCTCTGAGGATCAGCTGAGCCTGCTTCGGGGCTAGTTCATCGTTGAGAATGAAATCACGGATTCCCACCCTCAATAAGCTGCAGATCAAATCGACTGGGGGAAGGGATTCCTGCAGATCCACGAAGACCCACTTGAAGATCTCCCTGACCCTCCTGAGGAGATGCTCCAGCATCTCCTCATCCATCCCCGAGAGTATCTCGATGGGTATCAGGATCCCGGGGAACGTGCTGGAGACCCTCCTTGGGATCATGAGGAACCTCAGGTCGCGCGCATGAAGTATCAGCCTCGCATCCGGGGCGGCTGAGAGGATCCTCCTCCCCCTCTCCTCAGCGCTCGCCAGATCCTCCGATCTAAGGACGAGGTAACTTCCCCTGCACTTGGCTAGGATCTCCTCTCTGATGTCCTCAGCCTCTTCTATCACTATCAACGAGCGATCACATCCCTGCATGCCGGCCTGAGCCTGCGTGATGACTGAGCCATCCGCCAGCTCAAGTGAGCGACCCCTGATGTATACCCTGGAGGCCGGCAGGGGGAGGTGAGCCACCCCACTCACCCCCGCACTAGCGGGAACCCTTTCCGGCGCCTGGGTCCTCTCCGGGGGCGCCTGGCCCGGGACCCTCGATTCCAAGAGGACCATCACCTTCCTCTCTAGGGCCTTAACCTTGGGCTTTCCTGAGTCCTTGTAAGCCTGTATCACGAAGATAGAATCAGATCCCTCCTCGATCATCCACTCCACCACGGTGGGTGTTCCGAAGATGAGCGAGAGGTCCAAGGGGAGGCCCGCGACCCTCACCATCTCCTCCTTGGATAAGGAGGGCATGAGCCAGAGATCACTATCAACCCCAACCTCAACGAGACCGCGCTCCGTTGGCAGCAACTTGACCTTCTTCTCGTTAACCTCGCTTTCCGTCAGATCTCTTAGATCCAGGCTCATCTTGAATCTGTCGGTCGGGGATCCGTCGATGAGACCCCACGTGGACCTCACCAGGATCTCGCTCCTCCCAGCGGGGCAGCAGATCGAAACGCCCGAGGACCTCGGGATGACGGCTTGCTGCAGCATCAGCGCGAGTGACAGGTCCTCCGGATAGGCTCCAAGATCCAATACCCTGGCCACGGCCCTCAGGTTGAAGGAATCCGAAAGAACTTTTAGCAGGGCCTTCCGGATCTCCTCCTCGTTCGGACCGCAGTACCAAACTGGCATCCTTCCCTTCAGGTCCCCATCCGAGATGCCCGGCGAGAAGGGAGAGGGGCGAGCTATGAGAAACCCGCTGATCCTCCCCTCAACGGCGGACGCGACCTCCCTCACCAGGGCGTCCGGTATCCCCAGGGAGAGTATTCTAGATTTCAAATTTTTTTCCATCTCAATCAGACTTTCCCGGGAACTTCCCGATGCCAATTCCCTCGCTAGTTCAAATATTATATGCCTTATCCCAGAATCACTCAAAATCCTTGAAATCTCCGTCGAGGGGATTATCAGGGTTTCGGGGACCCTCATGCCGGCTGAGATCACCTTAGCCAGGTTCCAGGCCTTGGAGCCCACGATGGATTCAGGCTCTGGGAGCGCCTCCTGCAGCGACAGGATCATTCAATCACCTCAATCGAGATATCATCGTTCACCTCGGCCCCGAGCAGATCCGCTGCGCTTCCCCTTGCTAAGGAGATCTCCAACAGTTCGCTGCTCCCCCTTATCATGAGGAGTCCCCTGTAACTATAATGCGCCGATTTCTGCGCCTTCCCGATGGAATTACCTACCCTAACGATTGCCCTCTCGAAGTTAATGTAACTCCAAGGTATGTTCGTGACTATGTTCCCGAAATGATCTATGTTCCTCACCTCACCCTCTATTCTCTTTTCCTCCACCCTCACGCGCCAAAGATCAATCATCTCCATTCCCCTCTTCTCGAAGGACAGCTCATTTATGGATTTACCGCATGCCAGCATCGCGGCTATCGGTGCGAAGACGTCCCTCCCATCGAAGGTACCTGTTCTCCTCTCAGCAAGCCCTGTTCCCCTCAGGTCTATCTTGTGGACCTCATAAGATCCGATCCTCTGGATGGCCGGCCAGAACAGTCCGTTATCGGGGCCTACGAACACTAGATGCCCGGATTTGACAATTATGGGATCTCTCAGTGTGCCCACTCCTGGATCCACCACCCCCACGACTATGGAACCTCTCTCCAACCAGCTCACGCTCTGCCAAAGTATGAAGGCCCCATGCCTCACATCGAACTTGCGCACACCGTGGGACAAATCGACCACGTTCGCACCGGGGCATATGGATTTTATCACACCTTTCATGGCCCCCACGTAGTAATCTTGGTAACCGAAGTCGGTGAGCAGGTACAGAGTGGGCATCACAGCAGGAGGCCCCGCTATCTTTTAATAATTACCGCTTAGGCTCTGCCAATGTGAGGTGGCAGGGTCTCATCTTCGGAATAGGGGGAATCTCATTCATAGTGCTGTCATTCATAGTCCTCCTAGTCGATGATAAGACCTTCCTGTACATACTCAGGGCGCTCTCCTCCGTGGAGCTCGCGATAGTATCGATCCTCATGCTTATAATATCTTGGAAGCTGATAACGCTGAGGCCGGCCCCACCTGCGGCCTGATCTTGCTCCTTTATTTCCCCAGGCTCACCACATGAAGATCCCCGTATATCGGGCCCTCGGGCGTCAGGGTGCTCCTCTTCAGTTTGACCTCACTGACCGTCACGTAACCAACCCTCACGTCCGAGAGTCTCCTGATGACATCTGGCAGATTTCCCACGTGCCCCTTAACCCTAGCTATGGTCAGGTGGGGCTCTATTGCCCTCTTCTCCCTTTGGAACCCCAGTCTCGATAGGGCCCTGTCCAGCTCACTCGCCATCCTTATGAAGAGCTCCCTTCCCTCACCAGCCCCTATCCAGACGACGTTGGGCCTGCTTGCTGTTGGAAATGCCCCAACGGAGCTCAGCTCCATCTTGAATGGCTGAAAGTTCCTCAGGATATCATCCATGAGCCTCTTGATGATCTCGATTCGAGCCTCCTCGACGTTCCCCAGGAACTTGAGCGTGAAGTGTAGGTTCTCCCTCTCGACGGGCTTTAATTTGGCATTAGAGGAGAGGATCTCCTCCTGTATGGCCAGGATCTTTGCAACGATATCAGGATCGCTCACATCTATTGCTATGAAGCTCCTTACCGCCAAGCTCCCTACCCTACCTGTACTCGGGAGGGACTCCCGAGTTGGGGATCATGCAGATGAAGAGCATCTCCGTGGTGGCATGATACTCGTGAGGTATGTTCGGGGGCACGAGCACGGCGTTACCCTCAGAGACTTGATAGGTGTCCTCCCCAACCCTTATCCTTCCACTACCTTTCAGGATGAAGATCTCGTGCTCCCAGGGGTGAGAATGCTCCGGTATGACGCCGCCCGCCTCCACCCTGATCAGCCTCATGGCGAAGTTGGGGGCCCCATCCTTCGGGGAGATGAGCCACTTTATGTAGGCGCCTTTGGATCCAGCGACCTCAGAGAACTCAACGGAACCCGCATCCCTCACCAGAGCTGGGCTCATAAGCTGTCGGGATGCTGAATAATAAAAAGGTGGGGCTCAGTGGTTCATCTGTAATCATGCATCAGGTCTCGAAGCTCATGGATCACCTCCCACATCATCGCCCCGGCATGACCTAGGGGGAAGATCATAAAAGCATCATCGACGTGGGTGGGGCATCGCATCGGGAATCCATCAAAACTCGCTAGGATGAGCTCAACAGAATTCAAAGATCCATGAGGTCAAGCGAGAGGTGCCTCCTTATGACCTCCGCGACCTCGGTCACGGCCGATGGGGGGATCAGAGCCCCCGCCGCATGCTCGTGACCACCTCCCCCGAAGGACTCGGCCAGCCTCAGGGCCGTCAGTGGGGAGTCGGGTCTGCTCCTCAAGGAGAGCCTGAAGAGGCCATCGGATCCTCTAGTTAGAGTGCCCATCAGCTTGTAATCCCTCGATGCCAGCTGGATCAGCGGGACAAGGTAGGAGGGATAGCTCGTCACGTTGATGAGCAGGGCCTCCCCCCCGGGGAGGGAGAGGATCGTCTCGATCAATCCCCCGTACTCCCTGCCCAGGAGCTCTATCTCGGATCGCAGGGAGGGAAGTCCCACTAGATCCTTGGAACTTCTGGGAATCTGCATCAGGAGGTCCCTGCATACATCGATAAGCTTCCTTCTCCTCTCCTTAAACAGCTTCCTGATCGCCGAGGTGAAGATGGCCGACTCTAGATCCATCTCCCCGGAGTCGATGGCGTCCGTCAGATCGATCATCCCCGAGTACCTCATCACCCCGGGCTCCCAACCGGAGAGCATATCATAGAGGATCCTGGCGGTGGAGGGGGACTCGGGTCTGAGCACGTGGACCCTCACCCTGTCCAGCAATGACGCGTTCGAGATGTGATGATCTACCAAAACGCGGGCGCCCCCTTTGGGCGGTGGTAGATCCAGGACCAGGTCATAGCTGTCCTCGGAGTCCCTTATCTCGTAAGGGGCTGAGAAGTGGACTTTCAAACCCTCGGGCTTGACGGCCATCATGAGAGATGCCGAGGAGAGGCCATCTAGGTCCTCGCCATGACTGCATATCGAGAGCTTCTCCCTCTTCATCAGATCCTCGAGCATTCCCATGGAGCGATGCCTCGGATCCCTTTTTTAAATCTTGGGGAGGGTTGACCTTCGGATGGGACGCAGGGTGATGGTCGCAGGGACGTTCGACATACTGCACGAGGGTCACATAAAGATGCTGTGGGAGGCAAAGAACTTAGCTGGCGATGATGGGGAGCTCATAGTTGTCGTCGCGAGGGATGAGAACGTTAGGAGATTCAAGAAGAGGGATCCAGTGCTCGACGAATCTGTAAGAGCTTACATAGTGAAGAACCTGAAACCGGTTGACAGGGTCGTCATAGGTGATAAGGATCCCCTGGAATCGGTTGTGAAGCTGAGGCCGGATGTGATCGCTCTTGGCTACGATCAGTGGGCCGATGAGGAGTGGCTGAGGAGGGAGCTGGAGAGCAGAGGCTTGAAGGTCGAGGTGGTGAGGCTCCCGAAGTTCGGGGACAGTTCCACCTCTTACATAATAAGCAAGGTGCTGTCGCAATTCTGCTCACCCGTATCATCCGAATGACCTGATGAAAGATTCCAGGAAATCTTTCAGCATGGGCAGGATGTCCCCATCTATCTCGGGTCTTTCGTAAAGCCTTGCCTGTATTTGACCTATCAGCTCGAGGATGCCATCATCTCTCCCAAGCTTCCTGACCAGCGCAAGGGCCAGGCTCAGGGAGTCCAAGATCACACCGCAGATGGAGTCTCTCTCCTCCTCCCCGGAGCCCTCACAGAGGTCGATGCCGCTTGAGATGACCAGGGGGATCCCGCATATCAACGTGCCCAGGTCCCCTCCCACAGCGTTCTGCACGTTTTCCTCTAATATCTCGAAGAATAGATATCTCAGGTATCCGCTGAGCCTGCACAACGCTTTTAATTTCTCCCTATGATCAGCAGAGGATCTGAAATCCTCCAATAGCACGAGAAATTCCTCATTTGACTTTAGGATACAATCATCAGAAGCCCTCATCAGGGCTTGAATGCCTGGTGCACGCTTAAAATAGGTTACGCGGTGGACTCGCGAGATCCGGGATGAGGTGGATAGTCGCCTCCGCTTGGCCATATATAAACACGGTCCCGCACCTGGGCACCTTGATTCAGGTGCTCTCATCCGACGTGTTCGCGCGATTCCTCAGGAAGATTGGGGAAGAGGTGGTCTTCGTCTCGGGATCCGACGAGCACGGGACCCCGATAGAGATAGAGGCAATAAGGAGGGGAAGGCATCCCAGGGAGCTAACCGATGAGATGCATGAGTACGTGAGCGAGCTGTTCAGGAGCTTTGGGATAAGTTTCGATAACTACACCAGAACCGAGAGCGAGATTCACAAGGAGTTCGTCAGGGACTTCTACCTCAGGGTCTATGAGAACGGTCACATCTTTGAGATGGAGACGGAGCAGCTGTTCTGCCCGAAGGATGGGATGTTCCTTCCGGATAGGTTCGTCACTGGAAAGTGTCCGTACTGCGGGTACGAGGGGGCTCACGGGGATCAGTGCGAGCGTTGCGGCAGGCTCCTCAATCCCACCGACCTGATAGACCCTAAGTGCGCTCTATGCGGATCGGTCCCTGAGATGAGGAGAACCAAGCACTGGTTCTTCGATCTCCCGAAGTTCTCAAGAGAGCTGAGGAGGTATATAGAGAATAACGAGAATCTCCCCGCCAATGCGAGAGCGGCCTCACTATCGATGCTCGAGGAGGGACTCAAACCGAGATCCCTGACTAGGGACAACAAGTGGGGTATCCCAGCTCCCTTCCCCGGATCCGAGGGGAAGACAATTTACGTCTGGATGGAGGCCGTGCTGGGCTACGTCTCGGCGGTCAAGGAGTACTTCCACAGAAGGGGTGAGATAAGCAAATTCAATGAGTTCTGGAGGAACAGTGAGACGAGGTCCGTTTACTTCGTCGGTAAGGACAACATCCCGTTCCACACGATAATACTTCCCGCCCTCCTGATGGCGAGTGGAGAGGGCTATGTTCTCCCGTTCAACGTGGCCTCCACGGAGTTCCTGCTGTACGAGGGTGAGAAGTTCTCAAAGAGTGGCAGGGGGGGGAT
>MAIU01000052.1 GCA_003344655.1 Candidatus Korarchaeota archaeon NZ13-K | reverse complement strand
GATCCACCCTCCCAAGCTCCTCCGGGGGATCGCCGGCCCTAGCCATCACAGTCCCCCCGTACTCCCCTCCCTTGATAGCCAAGATTATGAGCTCCTTGAAACCGCTGTCCAACGAGAAGGAGCTTTCGGAGTTCTCCACCAGGACCCTGAGGTCGTACCTCTCCAGGAGGAGGTCCTTGAACCCCCTGCCGTATATCGTGTAGAAGGTGGAGGCCGGTAGGACAGCGCCCAGGAAGCCGCCCTCCCTGAGCATGTGATCGACCAGGAACATTGATAGGACCTGGAGGCTCACCTCCCTCCTGGCGATGTAGCCGGAGTAGCCGAGTCCCTCCACCAACCTGAGCAGCCTCTCCCTGTATCCCTTAGGGAGGAGCCTCCACCTGGTGAAGGGCGGGTTCGTGACGATCACGTCGGCTTTAGGGAATTGGGATGAGAGGGGACTTGTTATAAGCGAGAAGGCATCTCCAACCGCTATCTTAACCTTTGAAACTCCCAAGATTGTCACGAGGGAGGTGAGGGCCACTAGGGCGGGCAGAGGGAGTGGCTCCACTCCCCAGGCCAGGGCGACCCTCCCCTCCCCAATCCTCTCGACGGTCCTCGAGAGCAGCCTGCCAGAGCCCATGAACGGATCGGCCACTATCGAATTTGGAGCCGCGAACTCGGAGGCGCTTGAGGAGATCACCTCTATCCCCTCATCCACCGTGTAGTAAACGGCATATCTCTTCCTCTCAACCTCACTGAGAGTCTTCTGGACCTCGATCTGGCACTCATCTAGGGAGAGGAACTCCGCCAGCTCCCCCCTCTCCGGGAACTCCGCCACAATCTCCGGAAGGGGTTCCAATTCCCTCAGGCCATCATACCCCACCGTATCGGCGAGGATGGAGAGACACGTGAGGAATATCCTCCTAGCCAACCCCCTCATCTCCGAGGCCCTCAGGGGCCTGGCCTTGACGTCCATCATCCCGCTCCCTCCCCTAGGGTTCAACTTAAGGGTTTAATTTACGCCGGGCATGAGGAGTGCTTTGACGTTCGGTGACTTCTCGACTGAAGCCAGGGAAGAGCGCGGCGTGAACCTGCGATCGAGGGCACCCTCATGGAGTGAGGAAGGGGGAAGAGAAGCAGGAAGCTAAGGTGGATGGGATGCGGTCTAGATAGCGTACCCGACGATAAGGAGAGGGTACCAACATCCATCACCCTAGCGGATCTCCCTCAGAGGGACAGACTCACATATTCAGAGCAACCAGATCCTAGGAACGCGTGGCAGCTCCTATCGACGTCCACAATCCTCCTCAACTTCCTGCCGACCTAGGAGGTGAACTCCCTGATGAACTCCTCCGGGTCCTTGCTGGGCCTAATGATCGTTCTTTTCCCCTAACCTCCATCACGATCCCGATCCATAGTGATATCGTCATCAGTCGGGCACCACTTCCAAACCGACGGCCTTGGCTGTCCTCCTCGGCCCTCGGTCGAAGGTCGCCAGGACGGCACCGTAACGCATGGCTGTGAAGAGGATCAGGAGGTCGTTCAGGTCGCGGACCGGCTTCTCCTTCAACAGCTCGAGGGCATCCAGAACGGCGTCTCTCGGCTCGGCGACGTATCTAATCTTGCGATCGCTCAGGTACTCGTCGATCACTTCAGCAGGAGGGAGAATGTCCTCAAGCACCTGAGGAGGAACCCTAGGGAGTTCATCCAAGCTTTCTTCGACTGTGAGGCTTCCCCCAGCGGTATAGTCAACGCCCTAGGGTACTTTCAGGGGTTCATAGTTGTGAGCAACACAGATCTGGACCTCCTCAAGACCATAAGACGAGAACTGGTAGATCTCGGGATATCGCCCTCGAAGATATCCCTAGCCTATAGGAGGGGCAGGGTGTTCATATCCTCCAAAGGGAGAGTCGAGGCGAGGAAGGACTGCTACCGCTTCAACATAAGGGGGTTGGAGAACCTCAGGAGATTTCGGGAGAAAATAGGTTTCATTGTTGAGAGGAAGAGGAGAAAGCTCGATGACATTATAGATGTCCTTCAAGCCACGAGGGATACATTGAGCGCGGCTATCGAGTGGATTCGTCGCTATGAGTACAAGAGAGGGCTCGGTCGCGAGAGATGGTTCCCAAGGGAGAGAATTCTAGGGCTGGAGGAGGCTTGGGAATACTACGAAAGGTTTCTCAGAAGAAAGGATGTTTGACAGAGCGGCGGGATTATCTGCCTGTATCTCCTTCATCATCTGTCGGGAAAATTGCCATACTGTATAAATCTTTTGGAGAAGTGAAGAAATCTGTTAAAAACCTTGGTAGCGGGGGGAGGATTCGAACCTCCGACCTCCGGGTTATGAGCCCGGCGGGCTACCAGGCTGCCCCACCCCGCTGCTTCGACCCCCCCGTGATCGGCTGAATTTCTCCTATTTAAAGATTTCTTACCGTGAGAAGGCCCGTAAGCTATTCCATCTTGGGAGAAAAGCTCATCTGAGGACCAGCCTTGGTGATCCCCCGCGCGTTCGAGTGCGCCTTGGACTGTGCGCCTCACCAACCCCAACGCGGAGTCGCTTGAAACTTTCGAAGCATTACCTTGAGCAGCGGGAGTGAACGCCATCCATTCCTTCAACCCCAAACTTAGGCGGGGATCCGAGATCTCCTCAGTGGATGTAGAGGAACGATCAAGGCGATCCTGAGGAGGGAGCGCTTCAACGTACCATATTCACATTCCTCGAGCCTCCCCATCACGATGTCTCGGAGCTTCACGGCTCGAATATTCATCCCTGTTCCTTCAGAGCGGATCTCACCGTGGTGGAGAAATCTGGCGCTAAAGAGATCGAAGCTGGAATCTTCAAAGGGCATATTGCCTGCTTTCATGATCGGGAACTTGAGCCTATTGAGCAGCTGGTCTCAGCATCCCCTCGGCCAGCCCCATCGTAACCAAAGATAAATCCCCCGACGACCTCTGCGCTGGGAGGAGCCTCAAGACCTCCATGGGGAGCGAGTCCACCGCATCCGAGATCGCTCAGCTCTCGATCTCCTAGGCCGCATCCTTGGTAAAAGACCTGTGGAAGCGCTAATGGCGCGGCTCCTGAAGGCGCTACAGAGTCGGTGGCTGGAGAGGAGATCCCGGGGGATCGGACTCTCGGATGTGAAGGTATACCATCAATTTGGTTGCGGAAGGGCAGTAAAATTTTACGATCCGACCCCTCATGGTTCAGGTAGGATGAGGCCAACCGTTAGAGGATATGCGAATGTTAAATCAATCGGCCGTGATAATGAGTGATTCACTGAGGAGCCGGGAGTGGCGGTCGCTCGGGCGCAGCAGAGGGAGGAGCGGTCTCGAGATTGAGTTCGTGAGGAGCTGGGTCAGGGAGGTTCAGGGTGCGAATCTGAAGCGCCTGATGGTACGATGGATCTAGATGTCACATAATGCCTGTCCAGCTCCCTGGTCTTGGGAAGCAGGAAGAATGCTTCCTCACCGCTCTCTGGGAGTAACTCTCAAGCGGCACCCTCATGCCTTAGCCCAAGTAGCTTCATTTTTCCTGATCATGAGGGCCTCCACCTCCATTTCAGCTGTCTGGTAGGCGTAGAAGTATGTCGCATTGTATCTTCCATGCTCATGTAGGATCTTGGCCGTCTCCAAATTACATAGGGCTTCGGAGAGTCCTCCTGGCCTCATCCCTCGCAGGAGGAGGGTATTATGACCGCATACAAAGTTTCGGTGAGGGCTCAGGAGCAAGATGATTTGAGACCCAAGGCGGGCATGGTATTGGGGGAGTTGGGGCCATAGTCCGCCTTCTGTACTGGGGGGATTGGGCTCAGCGCCTACCTCCCGCTCGCCCCAGCATCTCACAGCGGGAACCGGCTTGCACGCCGCCGGGGCCCCGTTTCACCGGTCCCCCAGGGATTCTCAGCCTCGCCGGCATCACGGTCATGTCCCTGGGGACGTGTCGTTTCTGTGGGCCTTCCCATCCCTCTCGGGATGCCTCCTTGCGGAGGGGCGGCGCTGGGGATGTGGGCGGACCTTCCCCAGCCCTACGGCCGTAACCCCCGGCCCCCTCTCCCTAGATGAGATGTATGGTGTTAGCTATAACCCTTTCGCCGGCCGAGGCGTCAGCGGAATATCCTAGAGCAGACCCTACAGGTGGCCGGATCCAACCTAGGGTAGATCGATCCGTGGAGGTCGCAGAGGAGCTTTCTTGCCATCAACTTAGAGGCTATCACGTGAATCTCCTCATCGACATTCACCCTCTCACCCCTGACTATGGACTCAGCGAGGTCCTCGACCATCTTGGAGGCTTCCCCTATCTCCTCGACCCTGAGGCCTCCCCTCTTGAGCCTGAGGTACCTTGAGATGGCGGCCGCTGAGACGCCAAGCTCCCTAGCTATCTCGAGCTCCAGCAGACCCTTCTCCCTCAGTTTGACGGAGAGGAGCCTGTAGAGGGAAGGTATTAGGTACCTGTCAGCTATGTAGAACGGGCTTCTCATTTCATAGCACCATTATCTTCTTCTTTATCTCATCTGGATTGTTAAGGACGTCCGTGAGATCCTCCACCACCTCCAGCGTGCCTAGATATCTCCCCTCCTCATCCCTCACGCCGGAGACTATGACCCTCAGGATCCTGTCCCCCAGCCTCGTCCAGAACTCCCTGTGGGGGAACTCCCCGCTCTTTATCTTGCTGACGTTCAGCATCACGTAGTTCTCCAGCCTGCGCGGATGGCAGAACCGGAGGTTCCTCCCTATTATGGTCTTGGTGCGAATGAATCCCCTCCTGAACACCGATTCGGAGTAAAACCTCACCCTGTCGTTTGCGTCGGCGAATGTCACCTCGAGGGGTAGGGACCTCATCACGCCCTCGAGCTCCCTCACGCTCACGAATCCGCTTGATAGCTCCAAGTCCCCATCCCTCCTAACCTCGTAATCATCCGGAATGAGAGATCCCATAGCAGCCCTGAACTCGGCTGGGAGCCTCTGTATCTGCTCCTCGCTCACCCTGCCATCGATCTGGCAGGGATACACGGGGTCAGCGCTGGGGAACCACTCCTCCCCCGCCTCGACGAGGTAGCCCATCTCCTTGGCCACCTCGTGCACGGCCGCCCACTCCCCCTCGGAGAGCAGGGCCCAGCAGGCCGGATAGAGTATCTTGTTCTCCCTGAAGACGAGGTCCAGGATCTCCTGTGAGACCTCCATGGCTTTGGAGCGGACCTCAGCGAGCTTCCCCTCATCCTCCCTGGCCTCGGCCAGGAGGTCCTCCAGCTCCCTAAGCTTCACCATGACCTGATCCTCCCTCCCCCAGAGAACCCTAGGAACGGCTGTTATCCCTCTCCTCTCGAGGTAGGGGAATATCAGCATCTGATTCTTCCTGTAGTGCGACCTTATCCCCTTTAAATCTCTGATCAGGCTCTCTATGGACTCCAGAGCGCTCCTTACCTCCACCCCACCGGCTCCGGACAGCGACTGGGCGTAGACGCCCAGGGCTTCGGCCAGTCTCATGATGAGCCCGTTCTCCCTCATCAGGAGGTCAACGGGATGCCCTCTGGGGACGCCCTGAAGCTCCCTGCTCGCCAGGCTCTCCCTGAAGAGGGCTACATGGAGATCACAGAGGCTCAAGATCTCCCTGACGCTTAACCCCTCCCTCACGAGCTCCTGTTCTATCAAGGGGATCTCCAGCGGAGATATCCTCAACAGGAGGTCACCGTACCTGCTCTTCAGCTCCTCCAAGTTGGCACCGCTGTGCAGCAACCTTATCACACTCTTGACGATCTCCTTCCTCTCCTCCAGAGTGGACATGCCATCACTGGGAGTAGAGGATGCACATCTTTATAAATTTACCACGTGGTAACTAAGTGAAGCTCGAGGACAAGCATGTCGCCATCCCGCGGATTTTGTCATTCATTTTTACTTTGAATATATGTTAAAAATGTTTTATTTAATCTGATACCGATAAGAAGTCATGCTACCTTCACAGGTGAGAGGGGCATGAATATATAGGGATACCGGCACTTCGTCGTGGTGATTTTTGATGGTTGACATGATCGGTCCGAAGATCGTAACAAAGGTTCCGGGCCCGAGGGGTAGGGCTATCATAGAGCGACACCACAAGGCGATGGCCACGACGACTAATGACCCGGAGTTCATGCCCCTCGTGATAGAGAGGGGGGAGGGGGTTTGGATCTGGGATGTGGACGGTAACGTTTACCTAGACTTCGCGACGGGTATAGGTGTTAACAACGTGGGGATAAGGCACCCCGAGGTCCAGAAGGCGATAGAGGAGCAGTTAGGGAAGATATGGCATGCGGCCGGTACTGATTTCTACCTTGAGAAGCAGGTGGAGCTCGCTGAGAGGCTGAACGAGATAGCCCCAGGGAGCTTCCCAAAGAAGACGTTCCTGAGCAACAGCGGGGCCGAGAGCAATGAGGCAGCCATCAAGGTGGCTAGATGGAGCACTGGGAGGAGGCTTTTCATAGGGTTCATAGGGGCCTTCCACGGCAGGACAATGGGTGCCCTGAGCCTCACCGCGAGCAAGATAACTCAGCGCTCCAGGTTCTTCCCGACGATGCCCGGGGTCTACCACGCACCCTACCCCAACCCCTATAGGAACCCCTGGCACATAGACGGCTATGAGAACCCCGAGGAGCTCGTCAGCAGGACCATAGAGTTCATAGAGGAGTACATGCTCAACAGATACGTTCCCCCTGAGGAGGTGGCTGCCTTCGTTTTCGAACCCGTGCAGGGCGAGGGAGGTTACGTGGTCCCCCCAAGGAGCTTCTTCTCGGAGCTGAAGAAGCTCGCTGACAAGCACGGGATCCTCCTGGTGGATGATGAGGTTCAGATGGGCATGGGAAGAACCGGGAAGATGTTCGCGATAGAGCACTTCGGGGTGGCCCCCGACATACTGACGCTGGCCAAGTCGCTGGGCGGTGGGATCCCGATAGGGGCCACCGTGTACAGGAGCGATCTGGACTTCGGGGTATCTGGAGCCCACAGCAACACCTTCGGGGGAAATGCCATCGCTTGCGCGGCAGCAATAGCCACAATAAACGTCGTCCAGAGGCTGCTGCCCAACGTGGCTAAGCTAGAGACGATCTTCAGGGAGAGGCTCAACGAGATGAAGGAGAAGTATGAGAAGATCGGGGACGTCAGGGGAATCGGGCTGGCCTGGGGTGTGGAGTTCGTCAGGGACAGGAGGACCAAGGAGTACGCTAGGAGTGAGAGGGATAGGATAGTGCTCGAGGCCCTGAGGAGGGGCCTTGTCATGCTCCCATGCGGGGCCAGCACGATAAGGATAATCCCGGCCCTCGTGATGACGGAGGAGCAGGCCAAGCTCGGGCTGGACATATTCGAGCAGGCGATAAGGGCCGTCCTGAGCTGACCTTTTTATTTTTGAAGTCCCAGAAGCGACCGATGATCTTGCCGGCCGAGCCCAAGCTGTTCAGCATCGGTGGGAAGTACCTCCTAGTGGCGGGCCTGAGGGGAGGGCCTCCCCCTAGGCTGAGTGGGAGCGTCGCCCTCCTGCCCAGCACCTCCTTCCACTCACTCAGGCACCTAGTGATGGCCGCCCTAAGGGCGATCAGGTCATTCCGGCACGGCGTCAACATCTCTGATAACTTCTCCTACGAGGTCGGGATCTGCCTGCTCGGGATCAGGGAGGTGTCCAAGGTCATAGAGAGGATCTCCGTTGAGAGCGATGGATACGCATTCATCTCCTGCTGCGATGAACTGGGAGAATGCCTGAGACCTCTGATCAGCCTTCTCATGATGGGATTCGAGCTTTCGGAGGTGAAGCCGGGCTACGAGCCGGAGGATCTTCCCAGCTGCACGGGCAACTCCGAGTGCCTGGCCATGGAGCGGGGGATCTTGGTGGAGCTCGAGAGGTAGGTATTATATAAGCGCCGAGGGGTTAACCGGGAGGGACCATGTCATCGGATGAGTACCTCCAGGCCAAGGCTGAGGAGATACTGGCCGAGCTGAATCAGGTCTTAGTGCAGCTGGCAAGCCTTAGATCGGAGTACAGCTCCGTGGACGAGGCTATAAAGAGGCTTGAAAAACTCCCAGATGCCGATGAGGTGTTCGAGAGGGTGGGCGTGCTCTACATAAAGAGGGACAGGGAGTCGATCCTCCTGGATCTCAAGGCGACGAGGGAGACACTGGAGGCAGCAATAAGGTCCCTCGAGAAGAGGGAGAGGGACCTCAGGGAGACCCTGAGCAGGATGACCGGCTCTACTCAAAGTAGCTGAGGAGGCTCTCCTCGAAGTTCCTCTTCATGTATCTGGG
>MAIU01000051.1 GCA_003344655.1 Candidatus Korarchaeota archaeon NZ13-K | reverse complement strand
GCTCTACGATGATGGCACCAATGGTGATGCGGTGGCCAACGATGGGATCTACACGAACGCAAACGCATACTTCCTGGCACCCGGCTCTCCCATGGGAAGGTGGCGTGTGGTTGTGCTGGCGAACGATTCCTCGGTCTCAACATACTCACCCTCATACAACGGACTCGTTCACATCCCAAACAGGCCCTACGAGGTCAACTACACGGATTTCTTCAACGTGGGAGAGTCAAACTTCTACCTAGGATATGCTGAGGGCGTTATATTCGAGGACAGGTCCCCCCTGGCCTCCCACGGTCCTGAGGATGCTCCCTTCAGCAATGTCCCCGTTTACGCATTCAGGGACAACGGAGACGGCATATTTGATCCTCTCAGCGATACCCTGGCTACTTGGAGCAGGACCGATTCCAGCGGCAGATACAGGCTGGCACTTCAGGGAAGGAACTTCCTCGTCGTGAACTCAAGGGCACTTGTTCCCACTCTTAACCCTGGACACTCGCCCGATGAGACATGGGCGGATCAGACATATGGGGTGAAGTGGAACGGCAGCTCCTATGTGGGCATCGCTAAGTTCGGCGGAGAGAATCCTTGGCTTAGCGACGCCTGCCCCGTGGAGGTCATATTTAACGATGACTTCGAGACCTGGAGCGGCTGGAACTCTTACAGACTCGGTGGCGTGAGGCAGTCAAGCGCGGAGTTCTACAATGGGAGCTACAGCCTCGAGAAATACATCAGAAATGATCCGAACGGGGGATACAAGCCGCTGGGCAGAACAATAGGCAGGGGCTACCTGCTCCAGGGATACGCGTTCAGGCCAGCTCCGGTAGGAGTGAGAGCTAGAGTAGCTGTCTCCCTGGTGGATGCAAGCTACAATGGCTACGGCTTCATAGTGGACCATCGTCTTAATCGGATCAGGGTGGTCAGGAGGACCGGAGGGAACTTTATTTCCCTCAACTCAGTGACATACGATCCCCCTGAGGGAAGCTGGTACTTCTGGAAGCTCATACTGCTCGAGAACAACACGATAATATTCAGGCTATACTCCACCGACGGTATCCTCTTGAGCGAGGTCAGGGCCACGGACTCCACTTACAACAGCTTCGACAGGGTTCTCGTTCAGGGTGATGCCACCTACTACCTGGATGCGCTGGTGCTATGGAGGCTGCCCTCGCACTGCGAGCACGTGGCTGAGGTGGACACCTCAAACTATCTGGGGGAGAGCATGGACTTCGGTTTCAGCTACGAGGTCGTGGTCAACACGAAGGACTCGGATGATGCCCCAGCTGAGCTGAGATTCGCTCAGGGCTCACTGAGGCAGTTCCTGATGAACTCAAATGCCATAAAAGGTTTGCAGAGGAGTTACTTCAGGATACCGGTGAGCGATCCGAACCATCTGGTTGAGCTAGTAGGCTCTGATCCCATAGACGTCTGGAGGATCGTGCTCTCATCATCGCTTCCGGTAATCATAGATGCCGTTGAGCTCGACGCATCAACCCAGCAGGGGCGCAATGCCAGCTTGGAGGGACCTGTGGTTGGCCTGGACGGCCACAGGATACCGGACTTCTCAACCCCTAGGATCGAGGTGGATGCCAACGGCTATAATGTCTTCATCCTGAACGTGACCTCGCCCACAGCAAGATCCACAGTGCGGGGCTTCAGCCTTTACAACGCACCTCACGCGGTGCTGATAAGGGGAAATGGTAATCGCGCCGACGTGGTTGACAACTTCCTCGGAGCTTACGCCAACGGCGATAGCTTCTTCAAGACGATATTCTGCGTGGCCATAGGGGAATACGTTGCGCCCGGTGCCGGGGATTCGAATCTGTCAGCGGTGGTGAGGCACAACCTGATGACAAACTGCTCCCACTATGCGGTGGTGGTGAACAGCGGGAACATAGCAAACGCAACGATAGAGGACAACTGGATCAGGAAGAGCGGATATGCATACAGCGTGGGGGATGGAGTGAGCCTTCAGACGAATGGAAATGCGGTGAGGCACAACATGATAGAGGATAACGGGAACAACGGGGACACCTCTCTTTTGGATGGGGGCGCGGGCCTGGAGCTGGTTGTTTGGGTTCCTGAGCAGGCCAACGGGATAAATGAGGTGATCAACAACACGATAAGGGGGAACATGAGGTGGGGGGTGAGCGTGCTCTCAGCTCACACTAAAGCGCTCATAAGGGGAAATGCGATACACGACAATGGCATAGGGGTGATCGTGAGCGGCACCTCGGTTGCGAACATAACCCAGAACAGCGTATACAACAACACAAGGGTCGGCATAGATCTTGATGTCTCAAATTCCCCGGATGGTGACGATGTCACGCTCAACGATGGCCTGATAAACTCCGGCCAGCCCAACTGGGGCATGGACTACCCCATCATAACGTCAGCGGTGCTCGCTGGGGGAAACCTCCAGGTCAGGGGTTACATAGGAGCTGGGGATGGCTCTCCCGCCTTCAGCGGGGCCAGAGTTGACCTTTACTTGGTGAGGAACTCCACTTCGGGGGACAACCTCGTTGGGAACAACAGGAGCGCTTCAGGAACCCTCCCTGAGAGCTATGGCGAGGGCTACCTCTACATAGGCTCCCTCTTCGCTGATGAAAACGGAAAGTTCAGCGGGACCCTGGATGTGTCCGGCAAGGGAGTGGAATGCGGCTCCCTGCTGACGGGAACCTCAACGCTCAACGGCACATCCGAATTCGGTCCCGATGCCAGAGTGATCTGCGGCTGGAACGTCTCAGCTAGGGTGAGAGCTAACGGAAATGAGGTTAAGCTGAGCGTGACGGCCCGCGAAATTGATCACAAAAACGTCTTCCTATACTGGAGGTGCCCGGAGAACCTCTCCGTTGTGGGCATGAGCGGTGATTACGATGAGAATGGCCAGAACGGTGACGTCTACTGGTGGAGGTTCAACGAGCTCAGGGCTGGCGAGACGAAGTGGGTCAACCTCACCCTCTCTTTCAGCGGGGATTACAGCCTTTTGGAAGCCTTCAACGTGGGCTTGGATCCCCCAGAGGGCCTCAGCGTCGAAGTGACCGAGTTCTCAGCGATAACCTTCTACCCAGATGGTTCCCACAAGGTGAGCAGGCTCTGGGGCTTTCTGACCGTGAGGAATCAATCTCCCGATCCAATATACAACCTGGAGCTCCATCTGGACGCTCCCGGCTACGTCTTCTACCTGGATTACCCAGCGGTCTCGGGGGAGCCGGACTCCCCACCGCTCAACTACTCCTACCTGGCCCCCTTCGGCTACGTCAGGTGGAGGTACGAGGCCCCCGCCTCCGAGGCCTCGGTCCCCCTGGAGGTGAGGGAGAGGAACCTGAGCTGCGGCGTCGAGATAACCCTAACTTCGAGGGAGGAGGTCAGGGAGGTCAGGGTGAGGAAGCTCGGCGAGGTTTGGGAGGTGGGAGACCTCAGGGGAGGGGAGGTGAGGAGGAGGGAGTTCACGGCCCCTGGCAGGGGCTGCTTCCCGGAGTCGGCCAGTTTGGAGTTCCGGTACCCGAACGCGTCCCTCCTTCCCAAGCTCAGGGACCTGAGGGGGGTTTCGAGCGCCGAGGTGAGCGTTCAGAAGGAGCTATCGGGGAACATCGCTAGTGTCAGGGCCGTCTTCGTCAACAGGGCATCCAGCCTCCTCTACAACCTCACCAGGATCTGCCTGATGAGATCCCCATCAGGTCCGATAGTCGCGTGTGAGTCCCCCAACGTCTTACTGGGACCGGGGGAGGCGTACGAGACCGCCTACTTCAGCGAGGTCGTTGAGTCAGTGCCGAAATACTACGCGAACGCCAGCTTCACGATAGTCCCAAGCGTTTCCGGCTCCACCGTGCCGCTGCAATCCCTGGCATCAGGGCTGCACCTGGCCACGGCCTCGCTACCGGAGACCGTGTGCTGCGCGCCTCCGGCCGCTGCGCCGACGGTGGGGCCCACCGCGACGACGGCGGAGCTGATCCCCACCGCGACCCAGACAAAGCCCGGGCCTCCCGCAGTTACGATAGCGACCGCTGAGACGAGGACGGAGACGATGAGGACTGAGACCGCCACCTCGACCAAAACCCAGGCGGTAACAACCGCTCCCTCGACGCAGATACCTGTGAACTTAACGATACCCCCGGAGGTGAGCAGGATGCCCCTGCCATTCATAATGTCCCTCGGCCTCCCCATGCTCGTGGCCCTGCTGATGATGAGGAGGAGAACTGGGCTGGTCGTCCTGGACTACAGGACCCTGAAGCTGCTCCACGATGAGGGAAAGCTTGAGGATCTGGCGAGATCCTTCAGGGTTGCGATCACCGACATAACCCTGATGAGGGCGTTCAGCGATGAGACCCTCCTCAGGTCGATCATCAGCCTGGGCCCCGATGTTCATGTGGTGGAGAGCGCCGATCTGAATCTGCTCCTGGGGATGGCTCCCCCGGGATTTGATCTCGATACGCTCCTCGCCAGGCAGCTGGCGAGGAGGTTGGGGGTTGACTTCCTGCCGGATCTCCTCCTCGGGAGGTGAGAGAATGTCCTACCTCGAGCTCTTCAGGGAGGCGTGCGAGTCCCTAGGTGAGGGGTACTTCGAGCTGGTGAGGGGTCTCCTATCCCCCCACCTGGGCGATGATCCCTTCGCCAAGGTATACGAGGACCCAAGGGAGTTCCTGCGCTCCCTCAGGGTGGCCCTAGGTGGGGAGGCGGACAGCCTGCTTGCTGCTCTGGCTGCCACCCTCAAGCAGAGGGGGGCCGATGTCAACGCCAGGTCCCTAGAGAGGATCTTGGAGAGCGGGGATAGGGGGAGGGTGAGGGAGATCTTCGAGAGGGCCTACGTGACGCCGCTGGAGTTGAGCTATAGGGAGCTCATGATAAGGCAGCTGAGCGGACTTCTGGTGAGCAGGAGGAGGAGGGTGATCGCCAGCTCCCTGCTGCTCGCCCTTATAACCCTCTCCCTGGTATTCCTGATGACGATGGTGCTCAGGGATTACCTCTCCCGGGAGACGGTGAACGGGATCATGATCCTTGGGGTTATCGTATCAGCTGCCATTGCCGCGGAGAACTACCTGATCAATCAGGCGGGCGCGCCTAAGGCCAGACTCAGGCTGAGGGTGAGGGTTCTGAACGCCTCCGCTCTGGCTAGGACGAGGATACCTGAGTTAGCCAGCGCATTCGAGGGGCGCGAGGCACTGAGGCTCGATCTGGTGGAGCTCTCGAGGGCCACCTCCGTACCGCTCCCCGATCTGGTCGGGGAGATGGTCAGGCTCCAGAGGGAGGGGGCCATCAGGCTGGAGTTCGGCGATTGATCCCCTCAACTTTTTAGCTTCGACCGGTCCCGAAGTTTTATGTGCGCGCGTTTCACGTCCCCGGAGATAAAGGAGCTACTAGCTAGGTACAGGGACATCTGGTCTATTGAGTATGCTCTCTCGCTCCTTGGTTGGGACATGGAGACCTACATGCCCCCCGCGGCGTCCGCGGAGAGGGGTGAGGTGAGGGGGATCCTTGAGACCCAGATACAGAGGATCTACACGCACCCCGAGTTCATAGGACTCGTCGAGGGTGCAAAACCTCAGAACGAGTTCGAGGAGGGTGTGATAAGGGTGCTGAAGAGGAGGATAAAGTACTACACGAGGCTGCCGAGGGAGTTCATAGAGGAGGAGGAGAGGACCGTGACCAGGGCCTTCCAAGACTGGAGGGAGGCGAGGGCGAAGTCGGACTTCTCCATATTCATGCCAACCCTGGAGAGGATAGTGGACCTGCAGCGGAGGAAGGCTGAGTACCTTGGCTACGAGGACCATCCTTACGACGCCCTACTGGACATATACGAGGAGGGGCTGAACCTCAGGAAGTGCGAGAGGATGCTAGCGGTCGTCAATGAGATATCCGACCTCTTCAAGAGGCTTAGGGAGAGGTATCCGGAGAGGCACCCGATAGAGGAGATCGAATACGATGAGCTCTTCGTCCGCAGACTTGTGGATCACGTCCTGACCGAGCTGGGATTCGATCGCTCCAGGGCGAGGGTGGACACATCTCCGCATCCCTTCACCGTCAACATGGGCCTCCACGATGTCAGGATAACCGTCAGGTACGAGGGGAGAGATTTCAAGAGGCCTCTAATGGCCGCGGTGCACGAGTTCGGTCATGCGAGCTATGAGATGAACATAGACGAGGAGCTTAGGGCAACCCCACTGCAGAGAGGAGCCTCCCTCGGCTTTCACGAGTCTCAATCCAGGTTCTGGGAGAACGTGGTCGGCAGGTCCAGGACGTTCGTGAGGAGGTTCCACGAAGCCATGGTCATGGCCATACCGGAGCTGAGGGGATACGACGAGGAGGACATATACGAGTACCTGACGATGGTGAGGCCGGAGCTGATAAGGGTGGAGGCGGACGAGGTTCAGTACCCCCTCCACATAAGCCTCAGGTTCGATCTCGAGAGGGGGTTGGTGGAGGGAAGCGTGAGCGTGAGGGAGCTCCCGGAGATCTGGAATGATAGGATGGAGGAGCTCATAGGGATTAGACCACCCAACGACAGCCTCGGGGTGCTACAAGACATCCACTGGGCCCACGCGACCATAGGATACTTCCCCACGTACGCTATAGGCAGCATGATAGCATCGCAGCTCTACTACAGGCTGAACCTCAGGGGAGCGGTCGAGGAGGGGAGGTACGGTGAGATCATGAGCGTCCTGAGGGAGAAGGTACACAGGTACGGATCGACCTACCACCCCGATGAGCTCCTGAGGAGGGCGACCGGGGAGCAGCTGAACCCCGAGTACTTCCTCAACTACCTCAGGGAGAAGTACTTCGGGTAACGGTTTTATTGGTGGGGGGCCTGATGACGCGATGGTTGAGACGGTAGCGTACAGCTTGGTGGAGAAGATAGTCTCGGACTACGTTGGGAAGATCGTTGAGAAGGCTTCCGCCGGGAAGAGGCTGAGCGACTGGGAAGTGGGCATCCTGATGATGGATCACATCAGATCCTCCATTGAGGGCAAGATGGAGGGAATGAGGAGGGATCTGGAGGGCAAGATAGGAGCTCTAGAGGCCAAGATAGGGACGCTGGAGGGCAGGATAGAGGCTATAGAGGCCAGGATGGGGGCGCTTGAGAAGAGGCTCGAGAGGGTTGAATCGGGCCTGGAGAGCCTGAGGGCTGACATGAGCTCGCTCAGGGATAACGTGATAAACGTTTTGGTGGCCGAACTCAAGAGGAGGATGGAGCGAGAGGTTTGAGAATTGCTCGCTGGATGATCCGGTGAGGCCCCTACCCCTGGGATCGGGCCCGACAAGGCCTCATGGGGAACCGCGATGCCGGGGGGCTTGAGCCAGCAGGTGAGTTCCGTCGCAGGATAGGGACCTCATCAGATCTGGAAATCCCTCCCTGCAGACGGAGGCCGACATTCCGAGCCTAAGGGCCTCTTCAACTGCTTTGCTGAGGATCTCATGCCTCAGCCCGGCCCTGAGGTAGCGATAGCCCCTGAAGGAGCTCCCCTCTCTATTATAAAGATATTTTAATTTGCTTGAGATCTCAGGGAACATATTTATCAATCTCTTGAGACTGTCCGGCCTCGCCTTATACGTCGAGAAGGTCACGTGCTCCGCTCCGGAATCCCTGACCTCCCTCAGGAGGGTCCTGATCTCATCGATGTCATCGTTCAACCCCGGTATTATGGGGTCAACCCTAACGCCCCTCCTCACGCTGACCCTGGCCAGGGAGTCAATCCTCCGCGAGGGACTGGGCGCGAGGGGTTCCAGCTTCAAGGAGAGATCCCTATCCAGCGTGGTCAAGGTCACCATCACGGCATCGTAGAGCCCCTCATCCAGTGGAAAAGCTGCTCCCTTTGTCGTTATGAGCACCCTGAATCCCCTCCACTTGAGGAGGCTCAGGGAGGCCCTGGTGATCCCCAGGGACAGCTCCTCGGGTGGATAAGGGTCGCTGCTGGTCGATAGCTCCACAGGGATCCTCGGATCCGCTTCCAGCAGATCCCTACTGAGCATCCTCAGGAACCCCGCCTTGGGCGAGCTGCGCCTCCTCCCTATGTAGGAGGTGGCGTAGCAGTAGAGGCATGAGTGGGTGCACCCCGTGTAGGGATGAAGGGAGTACTTGGTGGGACACGTGCAGAGCTCGGACCTCCAGGGATCGAAGGGCCTGAGGACCCTCATCGCCGGAGGAAACCTACTCCCAGGTTATAAAAAGGGTGCCCAGAAAACCCCTAACTTCAGTTAGGGGATGAATGGGTGAAGCTCAAATACAGCTTTGAGTGGATTTAGCTGGGATGTTCCCGATGACGGAGCTCTACGCTCCGAGTGTATAAGTAGCCCATG
>MAIU01000050.1 GCA_003344655.1 Candidatus Korarchaeota archaeon NZ13-K | reverse complement strand
GCCTACTACTCCTCGACCCTCTCGATAGACACCGCGGGCATGAGCCCCGGGGACTACGGTGTCGTCGTTGAGGGGTGCAGTGGGAGCTCCTGCTACAGAGCCTATGCCACTTTGACTGTTTTGGAGGCTCCAAAGCCGGAGAACATAAACCTGATAGTTTATCCGCTGACCCTAGTGGGGAAGCCCGGCGATAACCTCAAGGTGGATGTGACGGTGAGCATCCCAGGGGGGAAGAGCCCCGACGCCCTCAAGCTCAAGGTCTACGCGCCTCCCGGCTGGTACGTGAGCTACTATCCGACCACATTCTACGAGACGTCGTCGGTCCAGCTCTGGCTGTCCATACCCAAGGGCACGGCCCAGGGGACCTACAGCATGGGAATCGAGCTCTACAAGGGAGAGACCCTCCTCAGGAGCAGGACTGTGGTCATCATGGTTAAGGCCGAACAGGCCCAGTTGTCCGTATACACCGTGCCCACTGAGGTCTTTCTGAGCAAGGAGGCTCCCGAGGCCCAGGTAGCGGTTCTGGTGAGCTCGACTGGAGAGGTGGGCGATCTCACGATTTCGCTAGCGGGCCTTCCGTCTGGAGTGAGCTACTCCATTCCACCCAAGCTGAGGCCGGGACAGCTGGGCGTCCTGAACCTCACTCTCAGGGATGCCAAGGAGGGGAACTACACGGCATCCATAGTGGTCACTGGCGACGGTGTCTCCGCGACAGGCAGCTTCAGGGTGGTGGTGAAGGGTGCGCAGATGACCACGACTGCTCAGATAACCCAGACGGAGACAAAACAAATGACAATCACGGAAACAGTCAGGGAAACAGTTACAGTGACCTCGGAAAGGGCTCCGGCCCTCTCGGATTACCTGATGGTGGCGGCGATATTGCTCCTCCTGGTGGCGATAGCCGCTATACTCCTCACCCGCGGGAGATCCGCGACCCCTGTCGCGCAGGGCGAGACCCCGCCCCCCTCATGATTTTTCAACTGGAACGCCGCAGTGGCCCCGTGCTGAGGGTAGAAACTCTAAAGGGGTTAGTTAATCAGCTGATCGGGGAGGAGGTAGCGGCATCAGGAGTTCCCTTCAGGCTGCCGGCTCCTGTCGCGAGCTGCAGCGCCGAGAACCCTCTCTGGCACGAGCTTAGGAGATCACATCCTTGGATGAGGCTCCCCCAGGAGCTGCTGCCGGGCGCCAGGGGGGTTATAGTTTTCGCGCTTCCCATCAGTTCAGAGGCCATAAGGAGTAACTTGGACGGAGATTACCCATCGCATCAGTGGCTAAGGGATTACATAGTGGCTAACGACATCCTATGGAGGGTGGCTGTTAAGCTGTCCTCGATTCTGGAGGAAAGAGGTCACAGGAGCCTGCCCATGAGGCCCACGCATGACTTCGATGAGGAGAACTTGATAGCAAGCTGGAGTCACAGGCACGCTGGTTATATCTGTGGTCTGGGAACCTTCGGTCTTCATAACCTCCTGATAACCGAAATGGGCTGCGCCGTGAGGCTTAATTCCCTGATAACCGATGCTATAGTCGAGGAGAGCCCCAGACCTAGCTTCGAGTACTGCCTAGCCAAGAGGGGTCTGAGGTGCGATGCCTGCCTGCGCAGGTGCCCGGTGGGGGCATTAGATGACTGGTCTTCCGGTAAGAGGAGGTGCTATGAGAGGCTCCTAGAGGTCGCGAATAGCTCTTCCCTTGGCTACGCGGATGCCTGCGGCAAGTGCTCGACTGGGGTCCCCTGCTCCACGTCGATCCCCCTGTACGAATCTCGTAATCTAAGGTGATGCCATCGCTCTTCAATTCCTAGAATCGTACTAGTTTCAGCCCCATAAAACTAACCTTTATATGCATCTCACGTCATTCGAACGCATGCTCATCGAACCGATCTACGTTATATGACTATGAAACACCGATGCCACCGATCTATCTTCTGGAGGGAAAGGGAGGTATGAGAGGCTTGAGGTGGTATGAGTGGTTCTTCCCAGAGCTGGGGATCCCGAGATTAGCTAGGAGAATTCCTTCCCATGAGCTGGTGATCACTGACACCACCCTGAGGGACGGTCAGCAGGGCAGCAGGCCGTTCACGGAGGAGGAGTGCATGAGGATATACTCCCTCCTCTCAGAGCTGGACAATGGAAGCGGTGTCTTGAGGGAGATAGAGCTCTTCCCATACACAGCAAAGGATAGGAGGATCATAAGGACGCTTAGGGACATGGGGACAACTCCCAAGCCGATAGGATGGATCAGGGCCAGCATGGAGGATCTCAGGCTGGTCAAGGAGTCAGGCCTGGATGCCACGGTGATACTGACCTCGGTATCGGACTACCACATCCATCACAAGCTGAGGATGGACAGGGAGAGGGCCAGGGAGAAGTTCATATCGGTCATCAGGGAAGCCCTGAGGATGGGTCTCAGGATAAAGGTCGCCATGGAGGACATAACGAGATCAGACATATATGGTTTCGTTCTACCGTTTGTAGATGATGTCTTGAGACTCTCTGAGATTGAGGGGATTGATGTGGGATTCAAGCTCTCCGATACGCTCGGGCTAGCCCTTCCCTTCCCGGATCTACCCCTCCCCAGGAGCGTCCCAAAGCTAGTGAGGACCCTTGTGGATGAGCTCGGTTTGAAGAGCGGACAGCTTGAGTTTCACGGTCACAACGACTTCCACATGGTTGTAGCGAACCATCTAGCTGCCTGGCTTTACGGTGCCTCCATATCCAACTGCACGCTCATGGGCATAGGTGAGAGGGCCGGGAACTGCCCCCTGGAGGCCATGGTCATACTGCGTTCCCAGATCTTGGGGGATGGTGGGATGAACCTTAGAGCCTTGGGAAAGATAGCGGATCTCTTCAATGATATGGGATTCAACGTACCTAAGTTCTTCCCCATACTCGGGGAGAACGCCTTCAAAACTAAGGCTGGGATCCACATAGATGGGCTGCTGAAGAGTCCATCCATATACCTGCCCTTCGATCCGGGGATAGTGGGGAGATCCTACGGCATCGAGGTGTCCCCATACTCCGGCAGGTCCGGCCTGATATACTGGCTCGCCAAGAGACTCAATCTTAAGAACTGGGAGGAGCTGAAGGAGGATCCCAGGTTGGAGCTGGCCTACGATGAGATGATGAAAGTATTTGAGAGCGGAAGGACGGAACCCCTCAAAGAGGAGGAGGTCATGGCGATAGTAAGGAAGTACTTCCCGGAGCTCTCGGTGGTGAGTGAGCAATGGCGATGACGATGGTTGAGAAGATAATATCCTCGAAAATCGGCAGGTTCGTGAGCCCGGGAGAGCACGTGGTCGTTCCGGTGGATCTGGTCTACGCTCATGACGGCACGGCACCTCTAGCCATAGAGGTGATGGAGAACCTGGGCCTCAGGGAGATGAAGGGAAGGGTAGTTTTCACTATAGATCATGCGTCACCGCCCCCAAACGTGGAATCCGCGTCTTCGCAGATCAGGATGAGGGAATTCGCCTCCAGGTGGGGAGTGGAGCTCCTCGACGCGGGCGAGGGCATATGTCATCAGGTCATACCGGAGAGGGGCATGGTCAGGCCCTGGGACGTGGTGATAGGGGCGGACAGCCACACCGTGACATTGGGAGCGCTGGGCGCCTTAGCAACGGGTGTCGGGAGCACAGATGCCGCGATAGCCATGATGACTGGGAAGATATGGCTGAGGGTTCCCGAGACGATAGCCTTGAGGATAGAGGGAGAGTTGAAGAGCTATGTGACCGCCAAGGACGTCATATTGGAGATCATAGGGGAGCTGGGGAGCGATGGGGCCAATTACAAGGCTGTTGAGTTCTTGGGATCGACAGTCGAATCGATGAGCGTTGATTCAAGGATGGTGCTGGCCAACATGAGCGTGGAGATGGGGGCTAAGGCCGGTCTGATACCCGCGGACGCAAAGACGATAGCGTGGCTCAAGGAGAGGGTTTCGGGAGAGGTGAGGGAGATAGGCCCGGATAATGAGGCCGATTACTCATCAATTCATACATTCTCAGCCGAGGAGATAAAGCCGAACGTTTCCCTCCCCGGAAAAGTCGACGAGGTCGTTCCCGTGGAGGAGGTGGAGGGGGAGGACGTTCAGCTCGTCTTCATGGGATCCTGCTCCGGGGGGAGGTTCGAGGATTTCATGGGAGCGGCGAGGATAATGAGGGGAAGGAGGAGGAAGGAGAGCACGAGATGCGTAGCAATTCCAGCATCAAAGGAGGTCTACATGAGGCTCATAGACTCCGGTCTGATCAAGGTTCTGCTGGAGTTCGGTTGCCTCATAGGCCCCCCAACGTGCGGCCCCTGCATAGGGGCTCACATGGGTCTGGCGGGACCAGGCGAGGTCGTGGTCTCGACATCCACGAGGAACTTCCCCGGGAGGATGGGCTCCCCCGACAGCAGGGTATACCTAGCATCCCCCCTGACCGCGGCCGCCTCAGCGGCAGCCGGCAAGCTGACGGATCCAGGGAGGTTCCTAGGATGAGGATATGCGGTAGAGCTTGGAGGCTCGGGGACGACGTCACGACCGATCACATAATCCCGGGGAGGCTGAAGTACTCGGTGGCCAGCCTGGAGGAGATGAGGAGGTACGTGTTCCACGACCTCATACCGGACTTCCCCGAGCTTGTGAGACCCGGAGACATAATAGTGGCCGGGAGGAACTTCGGTTACGGCTCCAGTAGGGAGCATGCGGCCAGGCTGCTGAGGATGGTCGGTGTGGGTGCCGTGGTAGCCTCAAGCTTCGCCAGGATATTCTACAGGAACGCCGTAAACGTCGGCCTCCCGGCGATAGAGGCGGAGGTCGAGGCGGATCAGTGGGATCTGATAGATGTGGACTTGGAGGGAGGGGTGATCGAGAACAGGACGAGGGGATCAACCTTCAGATTCAAGCCCTTTCCTAGGGAGATCTTGGAGATCCTTGAGGAGGGAGGCGTTGAGGAGTACTTCAGGAGGAGGGGAAGGCTCCCGTGGGGGTGATCGCATGCTGAAGGTGGCCGTGATCGAGGGAGACGGTGTGGGGCCGGAGGTCGTGAGAGCGGCCGTATCCCTACTAGAGAGGTACTTGGAAGTCGAGCTCGTGAGAATCAGGGCCGGCAGGTCCTTCTTCATGGAGTCCGGAAGGCCCATCGAGGAGGGGGGGCTGGAGAGGATAAGGGAGTGCGACGCCCTCCTGAAGGGTCCCGTGGCGACCCCGACGAGGGGACCCAGCTACCCCAGCGTGAACACCCTCATAAGGAGGTCCTTCGGACTCTTCGCGAACGTGAGACCGTTTAAGGGGTATGAGGGAATCTCATTGAGGAGGATGGATACTGTCATCGTGAGGGAGAACTTGGAATGTCTTTACTATGGCTGGGAGGTCGATGATGAGGAGCGGTCAATAGCGATGAGAGTGATAACAAGGAGGGGGGCGGAGAGGATATCGGAGTTCGCCTTCAGATTGGCTGAGCGCGAGGGGAGGAAGAGGGTAACGGCGATTCACAAGAAGAACATACTGAAGAAGACGGATGGCCTCTTCCTGGACTCCTTCTACAGGATCGCCTCTAGGTTCAACCTGAGGGCGGATGATGAGATAGTGGACGCGGCAGGCTATAAGCTCGTGAAGCTGGATGACGCGTTCGACGTGATGGTAACGCCCAATCTATATGGCGATATACTCTCCGACGTGGCGGCCGGCATCGTGGGAAGCATAGGGCTCTGCGGATCAGCTCAGATAGGGGATGATTTCGCCGCATTCGAGCCGATCCATGGGACGGCCGAGGACATAGCAGGCAGGGGGGTGGCCAACCCCATAGGAACGCTGGTTTCGGTTTCCATGATGCTGGACTGGCTGGCGGAAAGGGGGAAGGTGGCTAGGGGGAAGGGAGCTAGGATTAGGGAGGCGATAGACTCCCTGATGAGGGACAGGACCTGCCTGACCCCGGATCTTGGGGGTGAGTGCACCACTGATGGTGTGGCAGAGGAGATCATAAGAAGGCTCTAAAAAAGGGAAGGGGTTATCCTCTCCCGTAGATGCCCATAAGCTGAGCCTCCCCTATCACGTGATTCCTCATGGCCCTCTCAACGTCACCCTTTCTCGCCCCAGGAGCCAGCTCCAAGGTGGTGTTGAGTGCGTAGAGCTTGAAGAAGTACCTGTGGGGCTTCCCCTTCGGCGGGCAAGGACCGCCGTACCCGTAATCACCGAAATCATTCCTTCCCTGTGATCCATAGGCCGTCTCCTTTCCCTTGGGGACCCCCTCGGGGAGGGAGGTCACGCTGGCCGGTATGTTGTAGAGGACCCAGTGGGTGAAGACACCGGCCGGGGCGTCAGGGTCATCTACTATGAGGACGTAGCTCACTGTACCCTCCGGAGCCCCCTCCCAGCTCAGGGGAGGAGACAGGTCCTCGCCATCGCATGTGTACTTCCTAGGGATCGTTCCATTGTTCTCGAAAACGGACCTGATGACGAAAGGCATCCTCCCACCCACCTCGGCACCCGCTCCTCCCGGGCTCCAGGTTAAGTAGAGGATGACCGCAACCAAGATGATTGCCGGGATCACGAGCGCTACCAGGAGCCTGGGACTCATCCCGAGATCACGCATGCCCAAAAGATAAAGTTAACCTCTCCTCAGAACGGACTCGGCCCACTCCTTGACCTGGCTATAATCCTTGGCCCACTTCGGGATCTTTCCCCTGGCCCTCATCTCCTTCAGGATGCCCCCAAGCCTCTCAGGAGTCATCCCCAAGGATGAAGCTGCTTCCAGAAAGTCGCTGGACTCAGCTATCCTCCTAAGCACGATTATTTCATCCTCATCGAGCTCTGAGGGATAAAGGACGGATGGAAGCACCTCCATGAGGGCGGACCTGATCTCCTCCCTCAGGATACTCCTCAGCTCATCCGGATCGGAGAGGAGGAGATCCTCCAGTACTATGACCTCGACGCCCAGCTCCCCGGCCAGAGCCTCGGATGCGGCATCCGAGAATCCCCTGCATACGACCAGAGGTTTCGAGTTGAGTAGGAGCGCGTTCACGTATGCCTGCCTCACCCCACCCACGTCTATCCTACCGCTCTTCACCTCCACGGCGTAGCTTTCCCCTGACTTAACCGCGATTAGGTCGACATCGCTGACCTCGTAGCCTCCCACCCTCACGGGAACGAGCTCAGCAATTATTTCGAATCCCCTATCCCTCAGCACAGCCTTGGCCACTGATAGAGAGCTCCTCATCTCACTAGCACACTCCCCTTCCCTCTTTCAATGTCAAAGGTGACCCACTCCGTCCTGTGCTTCGAGCCGCTCATCCTCCTGACCCTGATCTGTTTGGTCAGCGCTCTGTCCACGACCTCCGGGTTGAACCTGAGATCTATGACACCGTCGGAGATGACCTCCACCTGGAACCTGAAGTCGTCGTAGAACCCGAAGTGGAAGCTGTAGATGATGGGTATTCCATAGTACCTGCAGAGGAGCGCCTTGGCCGTCTTCATCATGTCCAGCAGCACCGATGCATCGGGGGCTATCGTCAGGAACTCCGTGAGGGAGTCCATGAGCACGATCCCCTTGCCCTTTAGCCTCTCAGTTTTCTCAAATATGACCTCCCAGACGCTCTCGGGGTTCCTGGGATCCTCAACCTCGATGGCCCCCCTCAGCCTGGGATAGTCCGGTATTGGGATGTTCAGGTTCCTGAGCCTGTAGGAGAAGCAGTCCAAGAACTCTAAGGAACCGCTCTCAAGGTGCCTCGCCACCTCCAGACCTAGGGAGCTCATGCTCAACATCCTGGAGTGGGGTGTATCCTCCAGAAGGACGAAAAGGACTCTTTCCCCTCTCTCCAAGAATCTGAAGGCCAACTCATTCAGTATGACGCTCTTCCCAGTCCCAGTCTCACCGAAGATACCTATCAAGCTTCCCCTCAGCACACCCTCGGGGATCAGGAAGTCGAGGGGCTCCGCACCAAGCATCATTCTCTCCAGCCCCAAACGTTCACCCAGGGATCACAGGCCCCAACTTAATATTCACTTTCTCACGATGGCCACATGATTCTCCACGAAGAACCTCGACTTGAAGCTCCTCCCATAATACCTGATCTCGGAGAACCCGGCCCTCCTCAGGAGTGAGAGGAACTCCGATCTCGTGAAAAGATGGTAGTACCTCGGAAGCACCCTATCGCCCCTCCTCCAGGGGACGTAGACGTCGCCCGGGCTCCTTCCTCTCAGAATGTTTAGGAGCATCTCCGGGAACTTCTTGAAGAACCTAGGCTGAAAGAGGGCCCAAACGGAGATTATGGCTATGCCATCATTCTTGAGGACTCTCCTGACCTCGGTGAGGGATCTCAGCC
>MAIU01000049.1 GCA_003344655.1 Candidatus Korarchaeota archaeon NZ13-K | reverse complement strand
GGAGATAAGGGAGTCATTCAGGAACCTCCGGCCTTTCGATTACAGCAGAGCCCAGGCCGGATGGACGAGGAGGGTCGTTGATCTGGAGTGGGGGGCCAACATCTCGAGGGGGCTCACCCTCAGCGCCAGGAGGAAGGGTTGGGTCAGGCTCCTGAGCTCGGGGAGGGTTCAGGGACCGACTCTCTCCATGATAGTCAGGAGGGAGCGGGAGATAAGGGGGTTCACCCCGAGGAAATACTACAGAGTGATCGTTAGGGTGGATAGGGGGTTCTCGCTCGAGCTTCTGCCACCCAAGGGGGAGAGCAGGATATGGAGCCAGGATTACGCCTCAAGGGCCGCTGAGGTCGTGAGGGGGATGACTCTCAGGGCCAGAGTCAGCTCCGAGGAGAGGAGGCTCAGGCCCCCTCCCCCCTTCGATGGCACCTCCCTGCAGGTCGAGGTCAGCCTGTTGACGGGACTCACGCCTAAGATGATAGCGGACAGGTCGAGCGGGATAGCCCAGAGGCTATACGAGCTCGGGCTGATAAGCTACATAGGGACCGAGAGCCAGAGGTACCCGAGGAACTGGTCGAGGGATGACTTCCTGGGGATGGTGAGGCTCATAGCAAGTTACCCTCCCCTGAGGGATGAGGCCGGTTTCGTGCTGGCGAACATGAGGAGCGAGGCCGTGGAGGGCAAGAAGGACGATCCGGCTCACCCAGCGATTCACGTTGTCGGAGTTCCAGAGGGGGAGCTGGAGGGGAAGCATAGGGAGGTTTATGAGATCATAGCGAGGAGGAACCTGGCCACCCTCTCGCCCGATGCCCTGGTGAGGAGGATCAGAGTGGATGCCGAGGTAGGCGAGTTCACCTTCAGGGCCTCAGGTCAAACGGTCGTTGAGGAGGGATGGCTCAGGGTATACCCCTACGCCAAGAGGGAGGTCAGGATACCTGATCTGGCCGATGGGGAGGAGCTGAGGGTATTGGACGTGAGGGTTGAGGAGATGGAGACGCAGCCCCCCAAGAGGTACTCCCAAGTCTCCCTGATCAAGGAGATGGAGAGGCTAGGCCTAGGGACGAAGAACACGAGGATACAGATAATAGATACGCTCAAGGAGAGGGGCTACGTTGAGGGGAGGAGTCTCAAACCCACCAGGCTCGGGGAGGCCGTCATCGAGGTCCTGGAGGAGTTCGTCCCCTCCCTGACGAACCCCGAGCTCACAGCGAGCTTGGAGAGGGGAATGAACGAGATAGAGATCGGGAGGCTCGATCCGGGCGTCTTCATAAGGGAGTCGCTCGGGAGATTGAGTGAGATAATGGAGGAGTTCAAGAGGAATGAATCTCTCATCTCCGAGAGGCTCTACGGAGCTCTCCTAGAGTGCAAGTCCTCCTCATCCTTCGAGTGCCCCAAGTGCGGTGGAACCCTGAACCTGAGGAGGAGCAGCTACGGCCTTTTTCTGGTCTGCTCCAACTTCCCAGAGGGGTGCGATGTCAAGTACAACCTCCTCAAGGGGGAGAGGCTCGCAGAGGGGAGGTGCTCCTGCGGACTGCCACTGGTGAGAGGGAAGGTTAAAACTAAGGCCGGCAGGGAGAGGGCATACTTGAGGTGCATCTCAAACTGTGAATCGACCCCGGTGAGGTGTGCGAGATGCGGAGGTCCGATGTCGGCGAAGCTGGGGAGGTTCGGAGTTTACCTGAGGTGCGGAAACTGCGGCTCGACGAACTTCTTCAGGGTAAGGAGGCAGTGATAACCGATCTCGACGGCACCCTCGTGGACCTAGGGATAGACTGGGACTCCCTCAGGGAGAGGATAAGGAGGGAGATGGGCTGGGATCACCCTCTGAGGCCCCTAGGCCCCAGCATACCCGAGGCGGCGAGGAGCAAGGCGGAGGAGGAGGTGGCCTTCAGGATAGTCGAGGAGGCGGAGCAGATGGCCTCCGAAAGGGCGGAGTTCAACCAAAAGATCGTGGAGATATTCAGGAGGATGAAGGAGAGGGGACTGAAGGTAGCCCTCGTGACCCTTCAGGCGAGGAGACCCGCCCTGACCGTTTTGGAGAGGCTCGGCATCCTAGGCTTCTTCGACGTCATTGTAACGAGGGAGTCATCCCTCAAAAGAAAGGAGCAGTTGAGGATAGCCATTGATGCGCTTGGGGTGAAGCCCGAGAGGTGCCTCTTCTTCGGGGACACGCAATGGGACGTGGAAGCCGGAAGGGAACTCGGATGCGAGGTCGTGTGCGTTGGGAGAAGAATAGAGGGATCCGACTACTTCATGGAGAGGTTTGAGGATCTAGCCATTGACTAAAAGCTCGGGTCTCTCCTTCTCTATTCTCTCTAGGAGCTTCTTCGCCCTCTCGGTGGCGTAAACGCGCATGCCGCCACCACTGTAAGAAACCCTGACGAGACCCTCGCTCTCCAGAAACTTTATCACCTTCACCCTGTACTCCCTCTTGGATATCAGCTTGCTTGCCGTCACGCCCTTATCTCCCCTGCTCACGAGCTCCTTCAGTATCCTCACGTGGGACTTTAGCAGGACCACACCATCACCCCGGGCTTACTTAGCGGACCTACTTAATAAATATTTTGGGTGATTATCCGACGTGAAATTTGTCTCACACTTCCAATAACTATAGAAATGTAAATTTTATTTTTTTAATCTGATATTTGCATTCAAAAATTTCCCAGTTAGACGAATGACTGATCAACGATATTGTGAAAGGTCGCTAAGCCCCCCTCAGGTACTCCCTGACGTAGGAGAGGAAGAGCCTCACCAACCTCTTCAACTCATTGACCTCCACCCTCCTGTAGATTATCTCCTTCTGTATGGAGACCAGCTGTTCCTCTAAGAGTTTAACGCCATCAGGCGATGGGGCTGTGACCAGCACCCTCTCGATCCTGGCCAGCTCGGTCCTCCTAAGTAGTTGATCTATCTGCTGAATCAACTGTCCCGATACCATATCATTCTGTGAGTTAAGGGACTTAAGCTGAGCCCTGCATGAGTTAAGAGTCCTCCTCTCCCTCTCCAGGGGGTCATATCTGACCTCCACCTTGATCATGCTCCCCAATATCCGCACCTTAGCGTACTCGCTCAGACCTAGGTCGCCGATCACCTTATTAAGGTGATCTAAGCCCCTAACCTCCCTCCCCGAGCTCATCCTCATCTACCTCTACTTCTCCGACCACGGGGCCCCTGTACCCGCAGTCAGGGCACGAGTACTCATCCGGGAGCAACCATCCTGAGAGGGGTGAGGCCTTCCTTATATTTAAGCTACCGCAGACCGGACACACCATCACCCTTATCTTCCTACCCATCCCAATCACTTTCCCGAGCTCTACTGAACGTATGCGGTTCAATATTAAAAGGGACCCTGAGCTAGGATATCCCCGACCTCGGGTTGAGGCTTCCCCATGCCGGATGGGGGCCGCATCCCTCCCGATCACGTTTTTAATCGGACCCGGGCTCCGGTGGGGAGTGAGAGGAATGTCGACCGAGGATCTCGTCAGGAGGATCAGGGAGATCGAGAAGAAGTGGCAGGCTAGGTGGGAGGAGTCTAGGATCTTCGAAGCAGATCCCGACCGATCAACGAGGAAATTCTACTTAACGGTCGCCTATCCTTACCCCAACAGCCCGCAGCACATAGGTCACGGGAGGACTTACAGCCTCACGGATGCCTACGCCAGGTTCAAGAGGATGCAGGGCTACAACGTGCTTCTCCCCATGGCCTTCCACTACACGGGCACCCCGATACTTGCCATGAGCAAGAGGCTCAGGGAGGGAGATGCGGAGCTGATGAACCTGTTCCTGGAGGTCTACGGGATACCAAAGAACGTCCTGAAGGAGCTTGAGGATCCGCTGAAGATGGCCAGATACTTCCATGAGGAGATAAAGAGGGGGATGAAGCTGATGGGGTACTCCATAGACTGGAGGAGGGAGTTCACCACAGTGGACCCGGCTTACAACAGGTTCATCAGCTGGCAGTTCCGCAAGCTTCATGAGAAGGGTTATCTGACCAAGGGAAGGCATCCTGTCGGTTGGTGTCCAAGATGCGATAACGCAGTTGGGCAGCATGATACCTTGGGTGATGTTGAGCCTGAGATAGCTGAAGTGGTCCTGATAAAGTTCGAGGGGGATTCCATCATACTCCCCACAGCCACATACAGGCCTGAGACGGTCTTCGGGGTCACTAACATATGGGTCAACCCGGAGCTGGATTATCTCATCATCGAGGTGGACCGGGAGAGGTGGGTGGTCTCAGAGGAGGCGTTTCAGAAGCTCAGATTCCAAGGTTTCAATGCTAGGGAGGTTGGAAGGGTAAAGGGAAGGGAGTTGATCGGTAGGTACTTCAGGAACCCCGCTACAGGAGGCGAGGTTCCCGCGTTACCGGCTGACTTCGTCAGGGCCGATTACGGGACGGGTATAGTCATGTCTGTCCCGGGTCATGCACCCTACGACTTCCTCGCGCTCAGGGACCTGATGAAGAGGCCCGAGGTGCTCAGGAAGTACCATCTGGACGAGGGGCTCATCTCAAAGATAGCTCCCATCTCAATAATAGAGGTGGAGGGCTTCTCCGAGCTCCCGGCCAGGGATGCCGTTGAGTCCCTGGGGGTGAGGGATCAGCTCGACCCGAGGGCCGAGGAGGCTACGCAGCTCGTCTACTCGAAGGAGTACCACTTGGGAAGGATGAAATCCAATACCGGGGCCTACGCGGGTTTACCAGTTAAAGAGGCTAAGGAGAGGGTCAAGGAGGACCTTATAAGGGATGGGAAGGCTCATATCTTCTTCGAGATCGTGAACTCCCCCGTCTACTGCAGGTGCGGCGCTAAGGTCTTGGTGAGGGTCGTCGAGGATCAGTGGTTCATAGATTACTCCAACCCCGAGTGGAAGGAACTCGCTCGGGAGGCGCTGAGGGGGATGAGGATAGTGCCAAAGGAGCTGAGGAGGGAGTTCGAGGAAGCGATAGATTGGATGAGGGAGAAGGCCTGCGCCAGGAAGAGCGGCCTAGGTACGAGGCTTCCCTTCGATCCAGATTGGATAATAGAGAGCCTGAGCGATTCCACGATATACATGGCCTTCTACACGATAAGCAAGTACATAAACTCCGGTGAAGTTGACCCCGGGAGCCTGGACGATGAGGTCTTCGATCACGTTTTCCTGGGGATGGGGGATCCAGAGGACATAGCGAGGAGGAAGGGCCTGTCGGCCGAGTCGCTCAGGATGATGAGGGAGGAGTTCCTCTACTGGTACCCGCTCGACTCCAGGCACAGCGGGAGGGATCTCATATGGAATCACCTCACTTTCTTCATATTCAACCACGTGGCGATATTCCCCAGGGAGCTCTGGCCCAGGCAGATAGTTGTGAACGGGTCAGTCACCATGGAGGGGAAGAAGATGTCCAAGTCCCTGGGGAACATAATACCGATAGGCCAGGCCGTGGAGATGTTCGGAGCAGATCCTATAAGGCTCTCCGTACTTGGATCAGCAGAACTCTCATCCGATGCGGACTTCTCACCAATAGTGGCTGTTAGCACGCTCAAAAGGCTTCTCAGGATATTGGATCTGGCCCAGAGGTTCAAGGACTTCGAGAAGGAGCTCGTAATCGGTGATCTCTGGGACAGGTGGATTATCACGGCCCTCAGGTCCCACGTCAGGGAGGTGACAGAGGCGATGGAGGAGTGCAGGACCAGGGAGGCCATACACCACGTGATTTACCTGCTCCTGAACGAGGTAGAGGACTACCTGGAGATCAAGGGATCTGAGGTCAACGGATCCCTGATGAAGTTCCTACTGGGCGTTTGGGCGAGATTGCTCTCTCCTTTCGCGCCCCATACGGCCGAGGAGGTTTGGGAGATCCTAGGGGAGGAAGGATTCGTCTCGAAGGCGAGGTGGCCGTCCCCGGACGAGATGCCGGAGTACAGGGAGGCGGAGATCTCCTACAGGCTGCTGTTGAACGTCATCGATGATGTCAGGAGCGTCACCTCGACCGGGATATCTGGAAGCAAGCTTTACGTCTACGTGGCCTCATCCTGGAAGTATGAGCTCTTCAGGAGGGTGGATGAGCTGAGGACCGAGCTGGGCCTCGATCCCAGGAGGATAATCCCCGAGCTCATGAGGGAAGATGCCTTCAGGGAGAGGGCCAAGTCCGTTTCGGAGATAGTCAAGCAGCTCTCCAGCGGAGGATGGCCCTGGCTCCCGGATAGGGAGATGGAGAGATCCGTCTTGGAGTCCGCGAGGGACTACCTGAGGAGGAGGCTTGGCATGGAGGTGGTGGTGGAGGATGAGGATAACCCCTCATACGACCCCAGGGGGAGGGCCGGCAGGGCGCTCCCAGGTAAGCCGGCCATATACATAGAGTAAGCCCCCAGCGACCCTTTCATGAGCTGAGAAATGGGGATCACTGGATCCCCATCCTCTCCCTCAGGTAGTCGACCAGGTCCACCACCCTAGCAGAGTAACCCCACTCATTATCGTACCAACCGAAGACCTTGACCAGGTTGCCGTCAACCACCTGCGTCAGGGAGGGATCGAAGACCACGCTGTGCTCATCCCCTATGAGGTCCACGGAGACTATGGGGTCCTCCGCTATTCCCAGGTACCTCGAAAGCCTTCCCTTGGCCTCCTCCTCGAAGGCCCCGTTCACCTCATCGACGCTCACCTTCCTCTCCAGTTCGGCGGCGAAGTCGACCAGGGAGACATCGTATGTTGGAACCCTGAGAGCTATAGCCGAGAGCCTCCCCTTGAGCTCGGGGAATATGAGCTCTATCGTCTTGGCCGCCCCCGTCGAGGTTGGGATTATCGAAATGGCCGCGGCCCTGGCCCTCCTGAGGTCGGAGTGGGGGGCGTCCAGTATCCTCTGATCGTTCGTGTATGCATGGACCGTGGTCATAACTCCTCTCCTCAATCCGAATCTCTCATGCAGGACCTTCACCATTATGGCGAAGGCATTCGTCGTGCAGGAGGAGTTGCTTATCACATGGTGCCTCCGCACATCGATGCCCTCCTCGTTGACCCCCATCACAACGGTGTAGTCAGCGGACTCCCCCTTGGAGGGGGCCGTTATCACGACCTTCTTGACGGACCCCCTGATGTGCTTGGCCGCGTCATCCCTTCTTGTGAACACTCCCGATGCCTCTATCACCAGATCAACTCCCAGCTCATCCCAGGGAATGGAGGATGGATCCCTCTGACTGAAAACCCTGATCTCCTTCCCGTTAACCACTATGGAGGACTCCTTGTAGCTCACTTCCCCGCCGAACCTCCCGAAGATCGAATCGTACTTGAGCAGGTGAGCCAGCACCTTCGGCTCCGTCACGTCGTTGATCGCGACGAAATCCAGCTTTTGGTTCCTCAAACCTATCTTAAAAACCTGTCTCCCTATCCTACCGAAGCCGTTGATACCGACGCGGAGGGGCATGCGCCAACCGGTGGGGTGAAAAATAAAAGGGATCAGGCCGAGACCCTCCTCATGAACTCCTCGGCCAACCTCTCATACCTCTCTATTTCCTCCCTCCCGAGGGGTCTGACCTTCTTCATAGCCTCCTCGAAGTGCTTCCTCGTGACCATGAGCTCTGATTTGTGAGCGACGGCTTCCTTGGGATCCTTGTACTTGTTTATGTGCTCCCTGAGGGCCATCAGCGTAGCTAGGTTCACCAGGTTAGCTAGATCCGCTCCCGTGTAACCCTCGGTCCTCGAGGCCAGCTCCTCCAGATCGACGTCTTGGGCCAGGGGCTTGCCCCTGGTGTGTATCTTGAGTATCTGGAGCCTCGCCTCCCTGTCCGGTGGTGGCACGTATATCAGCCTGTCGAACCTTCCTGGCCTCAGGAGGGCCGGATCTATGAGGTCAGGCCTGTTCGTCGCAGCTATCACCACCACCCTCCTCAGCTCCTCAAGACCGTCCATCTCAGTGAGTAGCTGACTTATCACCCTCTCGGTGACCCCCGAATCGCTCGAGTATCCCCTGATCGGGGCGATGGAGTCAATCTCATCTATGAATATTATCGCTGGGGCCACCTGCCTGGCCCTCCTGAATATCATCCTGACAGCCTTCTCGCTCTCCCCAACCCACTTGCTCATTATCTCAGGTCCCTTCACGCTTATGAAGTTCGCCTCGCTCTCGTTTGCCACCGCCTTGGCCAGTAGGGTCTTCCCTGTTCCGGGAGGGCCGAAGAGCAGTATCCCCTTGGGTTGCCTTGCTCCGCTCGCCTCGAATAGCTCCGGATACTTTAGGGGCCACTCGACGGCCATCTTGAGCTCCTCCTTCACGCTCTCAAGTCCTCCTATGTCATTCCATCTCACGTTAGGAACCTGAACCACGACCTCCCTCATGGCGGAGGGCGTTATATCCTTGAAAGCCTCCATGAAGTCATCCATTGTAACCTTGAGCCTCTCCAGAACCTCTGGAGGAATTTTTTCGCTCTCAAGAAGGTTGATTTCCTTCATGAGCCTTCTCAAAGCCCTCATCGCAGCCTCCCTCACCAGTGCGGCTAGATCCGCCCCAACGAAGCCGTGAGTTATGTCAGCCAGCCTGTCAAGGTCCACGTCATCTGAGAGGGGCATGTTCCTCGTGTGTATCATAAGTATCTCCTTCCTCCCCTCC
>MAIU01000048.1 GCA_003344655.1 Candidatus Korarchaeota archaeon NZ13-K | reverse complement strand
CCAAGCCGGAGACCCGGGTTCAAATCCCGGCGGCCGCACCACCTTTCCTTGCCGGGGTGAGGTAGCCTGGTAACCTGGGGGCCTGTGGAGCCCTTAACCCGGGTTCAAATCCCGGCCCCGGCCTCCCCGATTCTAACCACACAATAAGGCGTGGAATGAGTCAGAGCGTTTCTCTGATTCCCTGAATGACGGGCTCACCGGATCATTAAATATCTCCCACCCCCTAGGTCGGCCCGTTGGCGTCGATCCCTAATCAAGTTTTTATTGTGAGCTTGATCCCGCGATGTCAATGAGGCCCCTTCACATCACCCCCCTCGCCCTTCTCCTGCTCCTCTCCCTCCCAGTGGTCTCGTCCCAATCCGGCTGGGACCTCGCGATAGAGAAGGTGAACCTGGCCTCAGCGAGCGTGAGGCGAGGGGAGCCCCTTAAGATGGCCGTTTACATTAGAAATAATGAGAATAATCCTTTTTTAGGTGTAATAAACGTGACGATGCTTATTGACGAATCCAGGGTTCCCGTGCTGATGGAATTCATCTGCTTCGGTGGCGATGCAGCGGCATGCCCCTCACCCAGCGCCCCGGGGTTCGGCGTCAAGGACCTGCCGGCCAGGGGTTACGTCAGCCTCGTGTTCGATCTCGACACCTCTGGCATCTCCCCGGGAACTCACAAGCTGACAATTGAGGTTAGGCCCAGGGGTTACACGGATCCTGATCCCTCCGACAACAGGTACTCAGTGGGCTTCACAGTCGAATCCGGGGCCGAGAGCTATTCCATGCCTCCATCCCTCCTAGCAGCCTTGGCGGTCCTCATCGCCATAACAATGATCCTCTTGGTGAGAAGGAGGAATCGCTGATGGTGGACCCGGCGGGACTCGAACCCGCGACCTCCGGCTTGCAAAGCCGGCGCTCCACCACCTGAGCTACGGGCCCATTCAGACGCCCGGGGGAGTTATAAAAGGTTTGCCTCCCACATCCGCCCCATTTTTGAAAATTTTTATTTACTTTTTGGTGATTCTAGTGAATGTAACCCACAAGATGAAGGAAATAGGGGAGTTCTTTGGATTCAATGGCGTGACCGGACGCATCGATCCCAGCGCGGGTGCTTCAGGTAACATTATGGGATCCTATGATCCACTAATTTCATCACCAGTGGTTTCAGTTGAACAACTCTTTCATTTTTCGGCCCCTAAATTTGAAAGATAGCCACCGGAGGGGCGGGTCACTCCCCGGCAAAGCTTATTAGCCTGAGGCCTCCTGAACACCCGGGCCGGGTTGGCCGAGCGGCGCAGGCAGCGGGCTGCAGACCCGTGGACGGGGGTTCGAATCCCCCACCCGGCTCTTCAAATGGATCCGATTCTCCTGACCCAGGGAGCCCCTATGGCGAGGATCTCGTCTCATGAATCGACCTCTTATCGAGCCTTCCCTTCCTCACTCCCCTGGCAGCTCTAAGATCCTCGGTCATCCTGAACAGAGTTTCCAAGAGCCTCTCTTCAACGGGATCCGGCTCCACCCCCCTCCTGGGGGCCATCCTCCTGTAGGTCCTTATAACGGAGTCCAGCTCTATCTCGAAGAGCCCCCATCCCAGGCTCCTCCCGTATATCGTGAAGGGGGGGACCTCCTCATCGACCAGGCCGTGGACGTGAGACGCTGCCCCTATTATGGTCCCAGCGTACGTCAGGGTCCCTATTGAGAGCTTCGCATGATCCCCCACGTATGCTCCGACCTTGTTCAATCCCGTGGGCTGCCCCCTAACCCTCACTTCTCCGTAGGTGTTCTTCAGGTTCGAGGTGACGGAGCCGGCCCCCACGTTGACCCACCTCCCCACGTAGCTGTGCCCTATGAAACCGAAGTGTATCTTATTCGAGAAGTCCGATATGACGCTGGTCGATACCTCACCCCCGACCCTGGCCTGCCTCCCCACGTAGCTCCCGGCTACCCTGCTCCCTGAGACCACCTGGGCCCCCTCGCCCACGTAGAGGGGCCCCTTGAGGTGGGAGTATGGCTCAAGGACGACGCCGCTCTCCACGACAACAGGCCCCTCTCTGGCATCTATCGTGACGGGCCCCAGCACCTCGACCCCCTCCCTCACCACGACGGGATGCTTCCCGACCACCGTGAGCCCTCCCACGGATATCTCGCTCCTCCCGTGCATTGCTGTGAGATCCAGGGACATGAACTCAACAAGGGAGATCGGTGAGATGTCCCAAAGGTTCTTGATGAGTCTGAACTCGCACGGCCTGGCCCTCCCAATGATCTCCCCCCTCATGACTGCCCTCACGGTGTCCTCGTCCAGCTCCCTCAGCTTGGCGGCCACAAGCTCCCCCCGGCTGACCAAGGACTCGCCCTCCTCCAGCCTCATGGCCTCCCCAAGGGCCTCGGTGCTGAGCAGCCTGGAGTTCAGCAACAAAGCTGGTTCGCCTATCTCCGGGACCCTCTCCCTCGGGACCCTCTCCCTCAGCTGATCCCTCACGGCCCACTTGGTCTCAATCCCGTGGATGATCTCGAACCTCAGGAACTGCTTCCCCCCTCCCACGACCACCTCCTGCATGGGTATCAGGTCCGTCAGGGGGCTCAGCCTCATTACCGGGGTGTCCTCGAACAACACCACCTGCACGTCCGGGTCGTGATGCCATAGCTTTTAAATGTCGAATCCAGTCTGGGAGGGGAAGGAAAGTGTCGCTGACGTACGAGAGGTATGAGTTCAAGAGGCTGATAAAGGAGCTGAAGGGGAAAGTGGGCAGGGGGACGGAGCTGATATCCCTCTATATCCCCCCAGGCAGGAACGTGTACGATGTTGTCAAGTACCTGAGGGACGAGTACGACCAGGCAGGAAACATAAAGGATAAGCTTACTAGGAAGAACGTTCAGAGCGCCATAGAGAGCATAATACAGAGGCTCAGGCTTTACAGGGAGATCCCAAGCAACGGACTGGTCATATTCTGCGGAGCAATACCGCAGGGGAAGGACAGGGGGACGGAGAGGATAGAGATATATGTGATAGAGCCTCCGGAGCCCGTCAGGTCCTTCCAGTATGTCTGCGATCATGAGTTCTACCTAGAGCCCTTGGAGGAGATGGCGAGGGAGAAGAGGGTGTACGGGCTAATAGTGATGGACAGGGGAGGGGGGCTGATAGCAACCCTCAAGGGCTCCAACTACGAGATCATCGACTGGGTGAGCTCTGACATACCCCCGAAGCACAGCGCCGGGGGACAGAGCCAGAGGAGGTTCGAGAGGATAAGGGAGGAGAGGGTTCACGACTTCTTCAAGAGACTGGGCATCAGGGCCAATGAGGCCTTCCTCCCGCTGCTGGACGAGCTGGAGGGCATAATAATAGGCGGTCCGGGGGACGCGAGGGAGAGATTCGAGGAGGGGAACTACCTGGACTACAGGCTCAAGGAGAAGATAATAGCGAACCTTCCCCTCTCCTACACCGAGGAGCAGGGCCTCAGGGAGCTCATAATAAAAGCCGAGGATCTGATAAAGGAGTCAGCGCTTTACAAGGAGAGGGTGCTCGTCGAGGAGGTCTTCAGCCTCCTCGCCAGGAGCCCTAAAAGGGTGGCATACGGGTTGAGCGAGGTCGAGAGGGCGGTGGAGTCCGGGGCAGCTGAGAAGGTGCTGGTGATGGAGGACCTCCCCTTCAAGAAGGTGAGGCTGCGATGCGAGGTCTGCGGCTACGAGGAGGGGAGGGTGATGAGGAAGGGGGAGAGCGTCGACTCCTGGGAGTGCCCGAACTGCAGGGCCACCAGTTACAGCGTGGAGGAGGTAGATCTGATAGAGTACCTCGGGGAGATGGCCAGGCAGTCGGGGGCTGAGGTATACGTGATAAGCGGGAGCAGCGAGTGGGGCATGCAGCTGAGGTCCCTCGGCGGTGTGGTGGCCGTGCTCAGGTACGAGCTGAGGGGTTGATTTTTTAAATCCGGCATACCATTTAGTGTTGGGCCGGTGGCGCAGCCGGTAGCGCGCCGCCTTCGCAAGGCGGAGGTCGCGGGTTCGAATCCCGCCCGGTCCACCACTCTAGCCCAAGCTGGGCTGAAATCCTCAATGAGAGCACGCTGGAGGTTACTAGCGATCCCTTAGGACAGCCTAGAGCTCAGGATACAGGGGAGATTCTTGAGAGATGCCCTGCAATCGTGACATCAGGGGCTAGATGACCTCTCGGAGGGCCACTATACTCGGGCCCAACTCCGGCCGGCGGGGAGTAGCTTTTTAAGTTGGGAGGCCGCAACCCAGCGGGGCCCGTGGCTCAGGTTGGTTAGAGCGCCCGGCTGATAACCGGGAGGTCGGGGGTTCGAATCCCCCCGGGCCCATCGGTGGTGAAGATGAGGAGGCTCCTGTTGGACGCGTCATTCCTCATGGCCCTGACTGAGCTCACCCTCAGCATGGAGGACCTCCTCGCCCTCTACCCGAGGGCCGAGCTTCTGACAACGGCATCAGTCGTTGAGGAACTGAGGTCGGCCGGGAGAAGGGCCAGGGTGGCGCTCGAGGTGCTGAGGAGCTACGGCGTCAAGATACTGAGCTCGGAATCGGATGATGCCGATGATGATCTGCTGAGGTGCGCCAAGAGGATGGGCTGCGCCGTGGCCACGCTCGACCTGGAGCTCAGGAGGAGGCTGCTGAAGGAGGGGATAACTGTGATATACCTCAGGGCCGGCAAGAAGCTGGTGGTGGACGATCCCTCCAAGCTGACCGAGGAGAGCTGAGGCTAGCTAAAGGTTTTAAAGGCTTCCCCCAATGAGGCATTGCCCCCGCTAGGTGATGCCTTTGTTCTATGAGGTGGAGCTGTCCGACGTGGGTTACGTGAGACCCTCTGACCTGGGGAAGGACGTGAGGGAGGTACTTAGGGAGCAGTTCAGGGCCAAGTACGTCGGGAGATTCGTGAAGGAGGCCGGGCTCATACTCGAGGTGCTGGAGGTCACCGGGTTCGGCTACGGCACCTCCATAATAGGGAGCCCGAACATATACGTGAGGGCCAGGTTCAGGGCGCTGAGCTACATGCCTTTGAAGGACGAGGTGATAGAGGGAGAGATAGAGAACGTCGTCGATTACGGCATATTCGTGACGGCCGGTCCGATAAACGGATTCGTTCACATCTCGCAGCTCGGGGATGACGTCTTCGTCCACAGGGGAGGGGTGATGCAGGGGAGGAAGCTGAAGGTGACGCTCAGGCCGGGTGACGTGGTTAGGGCTAGGGTCACCGCCGTCAGCAGGGCCGATCCATCCGCCCCCCTGAGGGGCGAGCCCATCATAAAGGTGGCCTTGACGATGAGGCAGCCCAAGCTGGGGAAGCTGGAGGTGGTTGAGTGAGATATAAGGCTTGCAGGAACTGCAGGGCGATAGTTGAGGATAAGGAGGAGAGGTGCCCTGTTTGCGGCTCCGAGGACTTCACCTACAACTGGGAGGGGATAGTGGCGATAGTCGATCCCCTGAGATCCCATGTGGCCAGGGCCTTGGGTCACGAGAAGGCCGGGGTGTACGCTCTCAAGGTCTATTGATCAGTTAAGCTTAAAAAGGACCCACGAGGGTGCTGCGAGGTGTGGAAATGGAGCTGGAGCTCGTGAGCAGGAGGGAGAACTCGCTGCTAAAAAGGGACGAGCTGGTGTTCAGGGTCAGGTTCAGGGGAGGCACGCCCTCCAGAAGGGAGCTCAGGGAGATGATAGCGAGGCACCTTGGTAAATCCCCAGCGAACATATTCATAAGGAGAATATCAACGGAGTACGGGAAGGAGGAGGCGCTCGTGTTTGTCATGGCTTATCACAGCAGGGCCATGGCTCTAATGATGGAGCCGAAGCACATCATCAGGAAGAACGAGGGGGCGGAGGGGGTGGCATCCTGAAGCACAGGCCGGTCCAGGTCTGGAAGTACTATTCGGTGGAGGGGGACAAGCTGATCAGGAGGAGAAGGCAGTGCCCTAGGTGCGGTCGCTTCATGGCCGAACACGAGGATAGGTACACTTGCGGGGGCTGCGGCTATACGGAGTTCAAGGGAAGAAAGTGACAGCTTTTTCATTCAAAATCCCATTCAGGCCCATACCTTTGGTCCTGATTTGTCTGAGGGGGCTCTGGGGGTATCATGAAGACCAGCGAGGGGTTCAAGGAGGCCAAGATACCTAGGCATGACTAGGTGAGCGGGCCCGGCGGGACTCGAACCCGCGACCTCCGGCTCCGGAGGCCGGCGCTCTGACCTTGCTGAGCTACGGGCCCGTGATCGTCGGGAGTCACGAGATAAAAACGATGAGCCTCAGGGATCGATCCCTCGGGGGTGCTGGGGTCGAGCCGATCCTCGCTCCCCACTGAGGGGAGCGACTCACTTATCAGCCCCCTCGCACGGTTCCAGAGAACCAGTTGACCGTGAAGAGGAGGCGTGGTGGAAGTGGAGCCGCGAAACGTGAAATAGCGTCATCGAGAGAGTTGCTTCAGCTGGAGCGGGACCATGAAGTGGTATTCGGAGCTATTCTCATCGATCTTGAAGGGACAACCATTAGGAGAGGATGAGAGCAAGGAAGGGTGCTAGTTGGAGGGGCATGTCTCATCAGCCCGCTCAACAGCTCCACATGACGTGAAGAGATGCAGCTTAACGGGGAAATCACGATCTAACGTTTCAGCCTTCAGGCGCCGCGGGCTGGAGCGCTCAGCACAGTTCGAGGATTAGCCGGCCGGCGCCCTTCGCTCTCGGGCTTTGGGAGGGGTAGGCTGAGGCAGTCCGCTCACGCTCCTGCCTTACACCACCCCCCCATCGAACGGGTCTTCTACCCGCGCCCTAACCCCACTGGGGGCGGGGCCGCCTATTTTCGGGGGCCGCTTCGGGCTTAGATGCTTTCAGCCCTTACCGGTTGGGGCGTGGCTACCCGGCGACGCCCTGGAGGACGACCGGTACACCAGAGGCCCCGGCACCCCGTTCCTTTCGTACTTAGGGTCCCTTCCCCTCAGGCGGCCCTGCAGCCCCAGCAGGTAGAAACCGAACTGGCTCGCGACGTTCTGAACCCAACTCACGTTCCCCTTTAATGGGCGAGCATCCCTACCCTTGGGGGCTGCTGCACCCCCAGGATGGGCAGTGTCGACGTCGGGGAAGCAAGCGGCGGGGCCGATGGGGACTCTCACCCGCCACGGCTCCGTTACCCCTGGGGTAACTTTTCTGTCGTACCCGGCCCTCACCGAGAGGGCTCGAGTGTTCGCTAGGCCCGGCTTTCACCTCTGGATCCCACGCGTTTAGGGATCCAGTCAGGCGGGCTTTTGGCCTTGCCCTCCTCGGTGGGTTTCTGTCCCACCTGAGCCCGCCTTTGGGCGCCCCTGATATCTTTGCAGGGGCGTACCACCCCAGCCAAACTGCCCACCTAGCCCTGTCCCGCCGGAGCGGTTAGTGGTACAGCCGGAGAAGGGCGGTGTTCCATCGTCGCTTCAGTCACCCCCTGGAGGGTGACCACATCGCTCCCGCCTACCCTCTGCATCCCCAGCTGCATCCCAAGGCCAGGCTGCAGTGAAGCTCCACAGGGTCTTCTCTCCCCACTGGGGCGTCCCGGTCTGTACACCGGGATGCGGGTTCACCGGCATGCGGGAGGGGACAGCGGGCACCTCGTTAAGCCATTCATGCACGCCGATTTTTATTCGGCAAGGCATATGGCTACCTTTCCCCCGGGGGATCCCACCGCCTAGCGAGATCAATAATCCTTACGTTCGGCAGCGGGATCCTCCCGTTAAGAGAGTCAGAGTTACTCCCGGCTTTCACCGGCCCTTCACCCCGTTGTACCGGGGCTTCAGGTACCGGCATTGGCCAGGCCTCATCCCCCGTACACACCCTTGCGGGCTCGCGGGGAACTATGTTTTTGTTAAACAGTCGGGCGCCCCTTGTCACTGCGACCTGCGAACCCCCTTTCGGAGGAACGCAGGCACCCCATATCCCGAAGTTACGGGGCTAATTTGCCGAGTTCCCTCTCCCGCGTTAGGACCGAGAGGCCTTAGGCCTTCTCAGCCAGCGCACCTGTGTCGGTTCTCGGTACGGACACCGGAGATCGCTCCCCACTCCCTTTTCACGGGCCCCAGGCATCAGCCGAAGGCCCCCAAAGGGACCCCCATCACGCCTTCAGCCGCCTCTCACCCTTGAGGTTCTCAGCGGCCTTCAGCGCTTGGACGGGTCGCCCGCCTCAGCGGGCCCCCGCTCGGCCTAGCCCGAGGCGTCAGGAGCGGGGCCTGCGTTGCCGCCTACCCCGGTGGCGCCGGAATGTTAACCGGCTTCCCTTTCGGCGGCTACCTGTTGGGTGCCGCCTTAGGACCGGCTGACCGCCGGCTGACGAAGCATTGCCGGCGAACCCTGGCGCTTTCGGCCGTGGGGATTCTCACCCCACTTCGCTGCTACTACCGCCGGGATTTGCAACACGTACCGGTCCACCGGAGCTCACGCCCCGGCTTCTGCCCGGTACGCGCGCCCGCCTACCCGGTGCTTTCGCACCGCCGGGGTATCGGTGCCTGGCTTCAGCCCCGACTCATTTTCGGGGCCTCCCTCCTCGGCGGGTGAGCTGTTACGCACTCTTTAAAGGATGGCTGCTTCTGAGCCTACCTCCCCGCTGTCTTAGGAGGGAGACTCCCTTCGGATTTCGGCACTTAACCGGGACTTGGGGGCCTTAACCCCAGTCCGGGTTGTTCCCCTCTCGGCGACAGAGCTTCCCCCTGCCGCCCGGCTCCCCGCTTCTACGGGGAGGGCGCATTCGG
>MAIU01000047.1 GCA_003344655.1 Candidatus Korarchaeota archaeon NZ13-K | reverse complement strand
CTGTCCCACTCGAGAATGGAGACCTCGTGCTCCTTCCTCGAGACCCTAGCCATGTAGTGCACCCTAGGCACGTCCCTCAGCGATGCTACGTAGAGTATCCTAGCCACGCCCTCCCCATCCAGCCATGACCAAAAAACCTTACTCCACGCAAGCTGGAGGTAGACATCCGATGATGCATCAGCTTTACTCATTCTATGGTTCGAAGCGGTCCCTCACCTGATTTGATCCTCTTCCTGACCGGTTTCTAATGCCCTTGATCGCTCACTCGCTTCCTGATCCGCGCCATCGCTTGGCGCGATCCACCCTCACTTTTTATAAAGCTCAGGCGTGGGCGTCCTGAGGATTCCGATGAGGGAACGGCTGGTGGGCATGCTACTGGTTGCTGTGTCGGTTATCACGATTCTAGGTTATGGCTACTTGATTTTCTTTACATCACAATCTACGGCAATATTAGTGATAAAGCTAACGGCTTTTCTCGCTATTTTAGCAATATTTGGGATCCTAGGATCAATTGGTTTCAAGCTAATGCGACTCAAACGCGAACTACCGGCTGATATTGAGAGAAGATTGAGCAGTCACCTCTACGATGACTTAAAGAAAGAGGATAAAATTAATCGTGAGGAGGTCTAAAGATTTCAGTCAGCTGGCTCCGTGATCCCGAGAGGTGGAGCCCGTGTGAGCCGGCGACCGGGAAGGGATTACTATGATCTTTTGGAGTCATAAAAAGATCCATGGGGGATCCGCTGGTCATAGTACCATTTGAAAGCCGGGGTCTACGGGGGAAGGGATCTGACGCCCTGATATTGATCAGTCATCCCTCACCATGAAGGAGATGCTCCTGGAGTGCATGATCAGCTCGAGAGTTTTTAGGAGGATCGTGCTGGACCCGCATTTCACGTCCCTCGAGGACCTGATTCGCAATATTAATCCAGAAACCCTCCTCCCCGGCCCTCGGCCATGAGGTCGTGCTCGCACGTGGTTGAGGTCCTCCTCCCCCGAGGAGCTGAGAGGGTGAGCCAGACACTCATATAACGGTGGGATCTTGGAGGGATTGCATCTGCAACGCTGGGAAGGCGCAGATCAATCTAATGATTCCGCGCTTGGCCCTCGAGATTCCCGAGCATGAATGGATCTCTCCAGCAGGAGAGGAGCTCCAATAGAACCTAATTTTCCCCAAAAATTCTCCAGCGGTCAGATGGCACCTGAAGAGCTATCGCGGAGCTTCCTGACCTGAAGTACGGTGGGATCCATTTTATAGGCCCCGATGCCACGCTCACCCTATGAGGGTCGTGGGGAGGGAGCTCGTGGGCGGTGAGGGCGTGATCTACCTGGCCACTAGGGTCTCGAGGAAGGTCGGGGGGCCCGAGGAGATAATCAGGGAACTGGGGGATGTGGGGAGGGTCGAGAGGCTCCTATCTAGCGTGATCAGGATGGGTCATCACTCCGTCCTCGAGCACTCCCTCGTGAGGCTATGGGTAGAGTGCGATCACCGCGAGCTGGCAAGGTCGCTCCTGAACCACAAGTACGTTGAGGTCACATTGGGGGAGCCCAGCATCGTCTCCATGAATCCGAGGGCCGCCATTGAGCTCCTGGGGAGCGATGCTAGGGAGCTGGGCCTTGAGGCAATCAGGGAGCTCCCGCTCATCTCCAGGATAATGGGGCTGGAGTGCCCGGGGGAGCCCAGGCTTGAAGTGAAGCTGAGGAGGATAAGCGAATCCCCTCTTGTTTACAGCGTGATAGAGTCCCCCCATCCGGATCCGAGGCACGGTTTCTATGCCTTCTGGATGGAGATGTCCAGGGTAGCCTCTCACCAGTTCGTCAGGCACAGGAGGCTGAGCTTCACGCAGAGATCAGGCAGGGTCACGAGGCCCGAGGGCTTCATATTTCCGGAGGTGGATGGGAGGGCCCTGGAGATGATGAGGGAGTACTCAGAGAGGGGGCTGAGGCTCTACGAGGAGCTCCTCAGGATGGGGGTGAGCATGGAGGACGCCAGGTACGTGCTGCCCGCGGCCCTCAAGACGGCCCTCTTCGTGAGCGGCAGGCAGGCTGACTGGCATCACTTCCTCCGGCTCAGGATGGATCAATCGGCCCAGCGTGAGATAAGGGAGATAGCGCGCGTGATAGCTGGGGTCGTGAGGTAGTCACTCGAGGAAGTCCGTTATCTCCCTCCCCATGAGGCGGGACCTCATCCCCTGTATCGTGGCCCACCTCCACCTAACCTGATCCCTGGGGAAGGCCTCCCCCCTCAGGATGCGCTCCACCGCCGCTCTGGTCCTCATGTCGTGAGGGTAGCCTGAGCCCAGCTCTATCCCGCTCAGCTCGCTCAGCTCCCTGATCCTCCTGTCCCTCTCCACCTTGGCCACTATTGATGCCGCGGCCACCTGCACGTACTTCGCGTCAGCGTAATTCTCCGCCCTTATCCTGACGCTGAAATCTAGGAACCCCCTGACCAGCTCCGCGAACCTCCTGCAGTTCCTCATCGGCGAGTCGATTATCGCGCATGAGGGCCTCAGCTCCCTTATTATCTCCCCCATGACCTCAGCCTCCAGCAGATTGAGGGCTCCCTTCGAAACGGCTTCATCTATCCTCCTGGGCTCTATCACCCTCATTGCGTAGGAATCGGCCTCCTCAAGTATCATCGGGAGGAGCTCTTCCCTCCTGGCGGCTTTCAAACGCTTCGAATCCATCACCCCGATCTCCCTAAGCCGCCTCGCCCCTTCCCTGGACAGGAGGACCCCCGCAACCACCATGGGGCCTATCACAGGGCCCCTCCCGGCCTCATCGATCCCGGCAGACAAGAGGAACACCTACTCTGCCCCGAACCTCCTCAGGAGCTCATCGAAGTGATCCCTCACCGGCAGGTAGACCTTCTCGAAGAACTCCCTCTGATCCAGGAGCACCTCCCTCGGGAAGGACCTGATGTAGTTGAGGGCCGCCTTCCAGGCCCTCTCGTAAGGAACCACCCGCTCTATCCTCCTGACTATCTCTCTATCGTAGTCCTCAGGCCTCTGCACATCATCCCCTATGACGAAGAGCCCCTGCTCATTCACGTATGCCCCCTCATCCCCCAGCTCCTCCACCTCCCTCGCCCTCCTGGGTATGGAGGGAGCGGAAGCCCCGGCTGCCCTCCTTTGATGGGGTTTTCCCTTAGTTCTCTTCGCCCAGGCGTAGAAGATTGCCCTGTTCAGCCCGAAGGACTTCGCTTTATCCAGATCCCCCCTGAGGAGGTAGTACCTCGCCGCCTGGAGCAGGGCCATCACCTGGAACCTTCCCACCTCGGGCATCAAGTTACCTAGGAGGGGATGAAGTAAAACTTGACCCCCCTCCTAGGGAACTCCAGGCTCAGCGCCACCAGGGACCTTCCCCTGTACTCCGCCCTTACCAAGACCTCCTCGCCCAAGTAGGCCCTGAGGATCCCTATTACCTCGTGCCACTTCAGCCCCGAGTACTCCCCCCTGAGCTCTATGGCAACATCCCCTGATTCCGTGGCCACAGTTATCGTCCTCGAGCCGACGTCCTTGAGCACGCCGCGCAGCTCCATGGCCCCCGCTGGACCCCGGTACCAGAGGGGGAGCGTCGCCAGGAGCAAAGCCACGCCGATCAAGATCGCGAGCGAGATCCTCCTCATGAGAACAACCTCCTCACAAGAACTTTGAGGGCCCTGAAGTTGAAGTATATGTGCACTAGGGATGAACCCGCTAGGGAGAATCCCGCGAGCTGATGCAGGTAGCGCAGGGTGCCCCTGCTCAGCAGAAAGCTGCCTTGAAACCTCCCGGCTGGGGTTAGGTATAGGATGAGCCCCGTGAGGAAGACCACTATGCCTAGCGAGATCTGCATGAGGCTCACGAAGGACCTGATCCTGAGCTCCAGGGATCCGCTCAATCAAACCCCCCGCGAGCTCCCTCGAGAATATAAAAAGAGAGATGATGGATCTCGGGGCTCAATCGGCCGCTATCTTCATGGGCACTATCCTCTCCGGCCACTCCCCTGTCCTAAGGTACTCATCTATCGCCAGGGCCGCCTTCTTCCCATCCCCCATCGCCAGCACCACTGTGGCCTCACCCCTTATCGCATCACCCCCGGCGAAGACACCCCTGAGGGTGGTCCTGTACTTATCATCCACCACTATGGTCCCCTGCCTGGTCACCTCCAGCTCCGGGACCTCCTGGTAGAGTATCCTGTTGGGTCTCTGGCCTATGGCTATTACCACAGCGTCCACCTCGAGGTCAAACTCGCTTCCCGGAATCGGGATTGGCCTCCTCCTCCCCGTCTCGTCGGGCTCCCCTAGCTCGTTCCTTATTAGGGTCACGGCCCTGACCCAACCATTCTCATCGCACTTGAAGGCTACTGGGTTAACCAGGAACATGAACTTAACTCCCTCCTCTTCCGCGTGCGCTATCTCCTCTATTCTCGCTGTCATGAACTCCCTGGTCCTCCTGTAGAGTATGTAGACCTCCTCATATCCTATCCTCAGCCCGCTCCTGGCGGCGTCCATCGCGGTGTTTCCTCCCCCTATCACGGCCAGCCTCCTCCCCCTCTTCACCGGCGTGTCGTAATCCGGGAAGAGGTAGGCCTTCATCAGGTTTATCCTCGTGAGGAACTCGTTGGCTGAGTATATGCCCAGGCAGTTGACCCCGGGGACGTTGAGGAAGTTTGGCGTTCCGGCCCCGGTCCCCAGGAAGACCGCATCGAACTCCTCGAGCAGGTCGTAGAGGGACAGGGTCTTCCCTATGACCACATCCGTGTATATCTTCACACCTATGCTCTTAAGGAACTCCACCTCGTACCTAACTATCTCCTTGGGCAGCCTGAACTCCGGGATCCCGTAAACTAGCACCCCACCGGGCTCGTGAAGGGCCTCGAATATCACCACCTCATGCCCCATCTTCCTCAGGTCAGCGGCTGCTGTCAGACCCGCCGGACCGGAGCCGACAACAGCGACCCTCTTCCCGGTCGGGGGTGCTATTCTGACCTCCGGCCTTATGCCGTGCTCCCTGGCATAGTCCGCCACGAACCTCTCAAGCTTGCCTATGTTTATCTTGTCGCCGAGCTTGCCCATTATGCAGTTCATCTCGCACTGCTCCTCCTGGGGGCAGACCCTCCCTGTTATCCCGGGGAGCGAGTTCGTCTCCATTATCACCTCCAGGGCCCCCTTCATGTCGCCCTCGAGCATCTTCCTTATGAACCCGGGGACGTTGACGAGGACGGGGCAGTTCTTGATGCATGGGGCCACCTTCACGTGGCACTGAAGGCAGCGGGAGGCCTCCTCAAGGGCCTGCTCGAGGCTGTAGCCCAGTGCCACCTCGTTGAAGTTCCTTATCCTAACGTGTGGATCCTGCTCCGGCACGGGAACCCTTACCTTCTTTACCTCCCTCCTCTTGAACTCGCCGCTCATCTTCCCACCACGCTCACCTGCCTCATCTGCAGGAACCTCTCCATGGCCAGCCTCTCCTCCTCCCTGTACATCGCCAACCTCTTCAGGAGCTCGTCGAAGTCCACCTGGTGGGCATCGAAGTCGGGACCGGCCACGCATGCGAAGACGACCTGGCCGCCCACCGTGACCCTGCAGGCCCCGCACATGCCAGTCCCGTCAACCATTATCGGGTTCAGGCTCGCGTACGTCTTTATACCATACTTCCTGGTTATGTCGGCGACCTTCTTCATCATTATGACTGGCCCAACGGTGAAGACGTAGTCCACATTCCTCCCGGACTCTAGGAGCTCGCTCAGCACGTCGGTGGTGAACCCCTTCCTGACGTAGCTGCCGTCATCAGTGGTCACTAGAAGCTCATCGCTCACCTCCCTGAACTCATCCTCCAGGATCACGAGCTGCTTGTTCCTGAAGCCTATTATGCTTATCACATAATTGCCGGCCTCCTTCAGGGCCTTGGTCACGGAGTAGCCTATGGGGGCCCCCACACCACCGCTCACGACAACAGCTGTCCCGAAGTTCTCTATGTGCGTGGGCCTGCCCAAGGGGCCGACGACATCGGCTATCGCGTCCCCGACCTCGTAAGTCCCCAGCTCGTAGGTCGTCTTCCCCACCTCTTGGAAGACGAGCTCTATGGTTCCCTCATCCTTGTCCCACCTGAAGAGGGTCAGCGGGATCCTCTCCCCCTTCTCGTGAAGCCTTATCACCACGAACTGGCCCGGTTTCGCGTTCCTAGCGACTAGAGGAGCCTTCACTTTTATCCACTTGATGTTGGGCGCCAGCTCCCTCTTGCCGACTATCTCGAACATGACCCATCCTGAGGACCCTCCCGCGAATATTTTAAAAAATTTACAGTTTGACCGGCCGGTCCCCGGTCCTCCCTCCAAGCTTTGAACGGATAAGTTGGCTCAAATCCCCAGCATTTTTCAATTAAATTTCAAAAAAGATCAACATATTTAAAGTATCAAAGCTGAAATGATGAATTATCAGAAAATTATTAACAAAAATGTCGGAGGTGAATTGATTGATTCATCGCTCGCTGCCGCGAATGCATGTTAATTAGCGCGTCCACGGGATCATCGGATGTAAATTTCTGCATGAGTTAAACATTTGAGGGACCGGCGGCCCGCGGGAGTGGATCACTATCCTGACCGTGGCATCACCCCATTAAAAACGTATTTATCTTATTCCCACCGTGATCGATGAGTGGTAACATGCTCTTCCGGGGTATAATCACCCCTCTGGTGACACCCTTCAGGGAGGACCTCAGCCTGGACCTGGAGGCCTTGAGGTGGCTGGCCCGTCATCAGCTGGAGGGGGGAGCCCACGGTCTGTTCCCCAACTCCACAACCGGGGAGTTCGTTCACCTGAGTCGGGAGGAGGTCGTGAGGCTGGTTGAGGTCATACTCGATGAGGTTGGAGGAAGGCTTTGGGTGCTCCCTGGGATAAGCGATAACTCGACCGACAGGGCGATAGAGCTGGGTCTGATCCTGAAGGACATGGGGGTTGACGGTGTCGTGGTTACCCCTCCCTTCTTCTTCAAGGTGAGCGGTGAGAGGCTGAGGTTCCACTTCGCCAGGATAGCCGAGAGGCTGGATCTCCCGGTGATAATATACAACATACCATCGACGACGGGCATAAACATACCGGTGGACCTATACAGAGAGCTCGCCGGGGAGTTCAGCAACGTTGCTGGTGCCAAGGTGACGTTGGACAGTCTCTCCTACCTCAAAAGCCTGATAAACAGTGTGAAATCCATAAGGAAGGATTTCTCCGTTCTCACCGGCATGGATCACCTCCTTCTGTTCACTCTCATGATCGGAGGGGATGGTGGCGTGACGGCCCTGGCGAACGTGACGCCCAGGCTTCACAGGGAGGTTTACGACCTCTGGGTTGAGGGAAAACTGAGGGAGGCCATTGAGGAGAACGGGAGGCTGATCAGGCTCTCGGACATATATGATGTCGCCACCTCCTATCCCACAGCCATCAAGACGGCATTGCACGTTTTGGGAACTCCGGTAAAACCCTACGTCAGGCCTCCCCTGACGCAGGAGCCGCGGGAGGTGGTGGAGAGGATATCTGGGATACTGAGGGAGCTGGGCATCATGCGAGGCCAGTAATGCTTATATATCAAGTAACGCATGTGTTCATAGTGTGATATGCATGACTGATGTGAGTGAGTCCACCAGGAGGGAGGAGAGGGTCGAGGTCGTACCCGCGAAGGACATAACCATAAGGGGCCTGAACCCGGAGCTCTACAACGGTATAGCGGAGCTCTCGAGGAGGCTGGGGATCAGCATAGGGGAGGTCATGAACGAGGCCATGAAGCTCCTGCTGGACGTCAGGGGGGAGCTCCTGACAGGGATAGGCCCCCTTATAGATGGCATGAGGAGCGCCGGAAAGGCCTTGGGCGAGGGCATCTCCTACCTGACTCCCACCCCCATCTCGGGGGTAGAGGAGATGGAGCTCTCAAAGGAGGACTTCGAGAGGTTCGGCAGGAGGGTGCTCATAACGGACGTGAGGAGGTTGACTTTCTCTCAGGACGTGGACGAGAGGACTCTCGAGAAGTACGTGGCCGTCATCAGGAACTGCGATGAGGTCTCCTTCCCCAGGGGGATCTCCAAGCTGCTGGCCCTGTCCAAGTGCAGGAACGTCAGGAGGATCTCCTTCTACTAAAGTTTTTTATTTTTCCCCAGGAAGCTCGCCCATGGACACGAAGGCGCTCAGGAAGCTCTCCTACGGGGTCTACATAGTCTCCTCAAGGATCGAGGGTAAGATGAACGGCCAGGTGGCGAACACTGTTTTTCAGGTGACATCTGATCCCCCGAAGGTGGCCGTCTGCATAAACAAGGAGAACTTCACCCATGAATGCATAACGCACTCCAGGTCCTTCTCAGTGTCCGTGTTGAGGAGGGAGGCTCCCATGACACTTATAGGGAGATTCGGGTTCATCAGCGGGAGGAACTTCGATAAGTTCGAGGGAATATCCTACAAGATAGGGAAGACGGGAGTTCCAATAGTCTTGGAGGATTCCGTAGCTTATCTAGAGGCCGTGGTGACGGCCAGCCTCGACGTCGGAACCCACACGCTGTTCGTGGGTGAGCTGGTCGACGCCGAGCTCCTGAGCGACGAGGAGGTGATGACCTACAACTACTACCACAGGGTCAAGAGGGGGGTCTCGCCTGAGAGGGCGCCCACATACGTGAGATGATGCCTTTTTATCCTTCGGGGAGCCATCGGGCCTATGAGGGAGTTCCCGAGCTACGCCATAGCATGCGTCGGGGCCGTGCTTATCAGGGACGGCAGGCT
>MAIU01000046.1 GCA_003344655.1 Candidatus Korarchaeota archaeon NZ13-K | reverse complement strand
AGGATAGAGGCTTTCGGGGCGGATTCAAACTACCTAGCGCTGCTGCTTGAGAACAAGACCCTGATGTCGCTTGACCTCAGGAGCGGGGCTCATCGCTCGAGGCTGGATCTCTCCGGCAGCTTGGGTTACGCGGCACCCGGCGGGGAGTTTCCGGTGATCGATGGAACGGCGACGCTCACGGGTTCGAGCGGGGTGATACACCAAGTCGACCTCAGGAGAATGGAGCTGAGGAGATCCATGAAGACGTGGGTAGAGCCCGTGAGGCAGCCCCTGATAGTGGAGAAGGCCCTCCTCTACTTCGGCAGGGGTGGTCTGCTGAGGGTGTATCACCTCCCCTCTGGCATAAGGCTCTACGACCTCAAGATGGGGGAGGAGGTGGGAAGCGATGTTTCCCTGCGCAAGGATCCGGTCAACAGAAGTTACTACTTGGCCATCTTCGGCGAGTCCGGCACTTTGAGAGTTTTCAGATTCCCTGAGCTCTGGTTAAAGCTTTTGGAGGTGAGGGAGGAGGGAGGGGGTTACCTGATCGAGGGATACATCTGCAGCACGGCAGAGACAGGACCCACCGCTTCCATCAGCATTTATACACTCGACTCCGGGGCCAAACCGCTGGGAGAGAAGCCCGTGGGTTCCGTGGGCCCGGGCCAGTGCGGGGCCAGGTTCTCCACGTTCCTACCATCGAGGGGCGCTGTGGGGTTGATCTCAGGCGGCTTCAGGTTCCCGCCCAACCTCGTGGTTGGGATGAGCGCCGATGAGTGGATCTCGATGAGGCCCGGGGCCGTGACTACGACGAGACCCGAGGTTGTACCCTCCCTCAGCTACGAGGCTCCTGGAGAACTCAGGGTCGGGGATTCACTGGTGGTGAAGCTCAGGGGGATTAACGGGTGGAACGCGACAAACATCACTCTCCTATTGACTGGAGACGGTGTGGAGGAGACTTCGGAGAGGCTGAAAGCCGGCTACGGGGAGAGATTCGAAATGGAACTGAGGAGCGTGGCGAAGAGGGAATCTGAAGGTGTCAGGTTGATCCTGCTTGGAGACGGGGCGGTTCTCTTGGAGGAGACCCTGTCCGTAACGATAAAGAGGGGCATGCTGGTGGACTCCCTGCAGCTCCCCTCCCAAGTCAAGTTGAATGAGAGCTTCATCGTGAATCTGACCGTGGTCAACAGATACGAGGACGGCCAGCAGTTCAGGGTGGCGTTGAGCCTGGGGGAGGTGACGGAGGAGAAGATCACAAGGCCCTTGGCGGCTGGCGAATCCCAGGCATTGGAGTTCAGCTTCAGGTCCAAGAGCAGCGGAACCCTCCAGGTTGTGGCTCGCGTGCTATCCCAGGACGGCGCCGAGCTTGAGGAACGCAGGGCCTCGATCCTAGTGATCCAGCCAGAGACTCAGACCTCGGTGCAACCCCCGGTAACCCAAACGGCCACGCAGAGCGCGCCAGCCTTCCAGATCCAGATTCCCATGGAGTACTTGGTGGCTTCCGTCCTGGTGCTCATGGTGCTCGCGGTGGTTGCCCTGATGGTGAGGCCTAGGAGGCCGAGGAAAGTCGAGGTGATCATCCCGAAGGAGGTTCCGCCCCCGGAGGCTCCCCGGGAGGTTCCGGAGGAGGTCCCGCTGGAGGAGATCCCGTTCGAGTTCGAGGAGGAGGGGCCACCGATACCGATGGAGGAGATAGAGAAGGAGGAGATAGAGAGGCCGGAGGTGCCCTTAGAGGAGATAGAGAGGCCTTCAGCTCCTAGGATCGAACTTCCCGCTGGGGAGGTGCTGCGCCTTGAGGAGGATCTTAAAAACCTGAGAGAGAAGCTGGAGGGCCTGAAAGGAAAGCTTGAGGAATTGGAGAGCCTGATAGGTTTTGAGGTGTCTCCATACAGGATGGTGGATGCCGAGGCCTCGCTGGTGAATGCGGAACTCAGGTTGAGGGAGGGCAAGCTTGAGGAGGCCGAGAGGCTGGTGAGATCCACCAGGGAGTCCCTAAACGTGCTGGCGGAGGAGGTGAAGGAGGCGGAGAGGGTATTCAGGGATAACTGGGGCGCTGTGGAGAATAGGATAGAGATAATGCTGAGGGTCTGGGGGAAGGCGCCTGCCACGATGCTGACGATGGTGCCGCCGAGCTTCAGGATAGCCGCTCTAGAAAGGTACATGAGGATGCATAAGGAGAGGAGGCTGGAGCTGAGGGGGGATGAGCTGATCTCAACCTCCTGACCTCCTACTGACGACCTTCTCCTTTATCTCATTATAGAGCTCATTTAGGAGATCCTGGTAGTCCGAGATCCCCTCCTCAACGCTATCCATCTTCTTTTCAAGAATTCTAGTTCTTTCCTCACTTATCAGGTCCGGGAAGTTCTTGGAGAGGAAATCGTACACCTCGATCCCTAGCCTCGTGGGGATGAGCCTCTCCCTCCTCTCTATCACGTAACCCCTCTGCAGGATCTTCTCAACTATCGTGGCATATGTGGAGGGCCTGCCGATTCCCCTCTCCTTCATGAGTGCTATCAGATCGCTCTGCGTGTAGAGGGGGGCCGCAGGAACCTGCTGATGCTCCACGATGACCTCATAGATCCCATCCCTAAGCTCAGGCTCTATCGTGTAGTGAAACGGGTACCAGTCCAACCAGCCACCTCGGGCTCCGATCAACCTGCTGACCTCGAAGACGCTCTCTCCTACCCTTAGACTCACCACCTGCCTCACCAACGTACCTTCCCTGGACTGGGATGCCATGAATCTCCTGAATATGAGATTGTAGAGCCTCAGGTGATCCCTCGTCAGCCCCTCAACGGCCAAGATTCCCTCTCTGACGTAATCGATCAGTTCCTCCATCGAGAGGGGCTTCGTGGGCCTGATGCACTCGTGAGCGCCTCCCTCCCCCCACCTCCTGGGGATGAACCCATCCCTCAGGACAACGGAGGCCACCCTCATCCCGGCATCGCTTACCCTAGGGCTGTCCGTTCTATGGTAGGTTATAAGACCGGCCTCGAAGAGGAACTGAGCCAGCTGCATCGTCCTGCTTGCTCCCATTCTGAACAGCCTGTTGGCCTCGCTCAGCATGGCATCCGTGGTGAAGGGTGGAGGAGGTCTGACGGTCTCCTCCTCAGTCCTGAGGACCTTGACTTCCACCTTAGATGGCCCAGGCTCACCCACCCTTCCCTCCAGCCTGAGAAAGAGCTCATCCCCCCTCAAAACAGTGATCGTCCTCTTTCTCTGGTGCTCCCTGTACCTCTCTATTACCCATCCTAGGACGGGCGTTTGAGCCCTCCCCGCCGACAGGTATCTCCTGCCGAACCTCTCCTGCACCTCCGCGCTGAGCTCAAACCCTATCCACCTGTCCTCGATCCTCCTGACCACCTGGGCCCCCACCATCCTCTCGTTAACATCCCTCAGGTTCCTAAGGGCCTCCGTTATGGCGCTCTTCGTCACCTCGTGGAACTCGGCCCTGTATATCTCCTCGGAGGCGTCCCTTATGAGCTGATATATGTCCCAAGCTATCTTCTCCCCCTCAGTGTCCGGATCGGTTCCTATTATCACCCTGGAGGCCTCGAAGCTGAGTCTCCTGAGGACCTCTATGACGCTCCTGCTATCCCTTATGTCATCGGAGCCGCACCTCGGGCACCTGTTCAAATCGGTGAACTGGTTGCCGCAGGAATTGCACCTCCTTATGGAGGAGTAAACTGGCACGAAGACGTCCCTGCCATCGACCCTCTCAATGAGAACACCGTGATAACCCGAGGTGGTCGAGAGATCCACCACGTGCCCTCCGCTGGCGACCACCGTGAGGACGTAGCTCCCGGTGGTCACCTCGTAGGCAGGTATGCCATTCACGAACCTCCTACTAGGCCTTCCGAAGAACTTGGCGATTGTTCTTGCTTTGTTTGGGCTCTCCACTATGAAGACCGCAGTTCTAAGTAGGTTAGCGTACTCATAGCCGCTCCTCATGGAGGAAAGCATCCTCCTGCTCTCATCTATCTCCCTCCTGAGCCCCTCCAGGTCCACCTCGTTGAGCGGCAGGGGATCCAGCTCCTGGGCCCTGGCCCTCTTTATGAAGGCCGTGAGCATGGGCTCATCGTCCCATAGGAGGCTGGCCCCCCTGGTTATACCGCCGGGGAAGAGCCTCGAGGTCCTGCCAGAACCCTGTATGTAAGTCCTGATGTCGGGAATCATTATCTTACCAGCCTCCACCACAACGTCAGCCGCGCTCGAAACTGAGCGGAGCCTCTCCTCGTCTGAGAATAGCTCCTCAATCATCTGCCTCGCTCTCCTCAGGTCCTCCTCCCTGGGGTTCCTCCTGATCCTCATAGCGAGCCTCCTGGCGTCCTCACCCATCGCTCTCGAGAGGGTGAGGAACAGGGATGATAGGAAGGGCTCCTCGATCCCCTCAACTTCCCCCAGCGTGAGTTCGAACCTCGGGGCCCCGTAGAAGATGACGTACCTGATCCTCTTCGGCAGGTCCACCCCCCTGACCAGGACACCGTAGGGCTTGGCTGCCCCCACCAGGAAGTCCAGCCTCCCCTCGCTGAACTCCCTGACCTTCCCCTCCTCGTACCCGTGGACCACCTCCCCCCTGAAGCCGACCGACTCCATGAGCTCCATGGCCTCATCCGCCAGGGACATGCTGGGGACGAAGAGGAGGAACCCACCGCCCATCCTTCGGGCGAACTCCCCAAGATCATCCCTGTTGCTCGTGAACAGATCCGCGACGTTCCTGAGAAGCTCGGGCCTCACGACCCCGACGTCAAACCCCAGGAGGGATCTGAACAGGGCAACCCTTTTTCCAGGCTTTCCAGTCGCTGTTGAGACTATGAGGACACTGTCAACCTCACCTCGAACCTCCTCTCCATGTGAAGCCCTCCTTATATCCTCCTCGCTGAAGCCCATCAGCTGCAGGACCTTGTCAACGTTCCTCGAGTTCTTCAGGAAGGAATCCACATCGTCCACGAATATCAGGGAAAACCTATCCACGGACCTCCTCAGGAGTTCATGGTTCACCGAGAGGTACTGGGATGTGGTCACGAGGACGTCAAAATCCCCTGACTCCAGGGAGGAGAGGAACTCGCTCCTCTCCCTCCCGTTCATCCTGCTCCTGTAGGGGAGGACCTTCAGGTCGATCCCCGAGGAGCTGATGTATCTGAGCAGGTTCGAGTGGACCTGGTCAACCAGGAGGGAGGTTGGGAGGATGAGATAGGACTTTCCCCATCCTCGGTAGGAGAAGTAGAGGCTTGTTATCAACCCGAACACTGTTTTCCCGACGCCGGTCGGAGCTATGGCCGCGAAGCTCCTCCTGGCCAGCGCCCGCTTGGCCCACATCAACTGGACCTCCCAGGGAGGTGAACCCAGACAGGATTCGAAGAACCTTTTGAATCCCTCCAACTCCGAGGATATGCGCTTCAGGTCCTCCTCAATGCATATTTTCCTCTCATGTGTCCTCAGCTCCCCGGAAGGTGGGCAGAGCTCTAGGAACACCGCTGGTATCATCGCCATCACCGCTTATTATCCGAGATATATCGAGGTCTGACATACGGTCGGGGAGCTTTATATCGTTTCTAGTTGGAAAACTATTGGATTCAAAATGAGGATAGCCCTCCCAATTGAAGAGGTGAATCGGGATCTGAAGTTATGCAAGATATCTAGCAATCCTGAAAATGTTAAATTCATTGCAGTTATTGAGGTGAACGACCTGGGGCTCGTGACGGACGTTACGCTCCTGGAGCTCGGGGGGTCGATCGATCTGCTGCAGGATATAATACTGGAGCTGGAACCGGATCTATTCATAAGCGATAGGGCCGATCTGGAAGTGGTGGAGGCCGTCGTAGGGAACGGCGCGAAGCTGGTCGTTACTCCCTCGGACGTGCTTGAGGAGGCCGTGAGGGATCTCATTCTGGGGAGGGCGGAGGTGATCCCCGGGGGGAAAGTATCATTAAGGTACGCCAACTGACCCCATATGCCCTACGTGAAGCTCAGGGTGAAGAGGTGGAGGATGGAGGAGAGGGAATACATGAGCTACCAGATAACTGCACCCAAGAGACTGATCGAGAGGCTCGGATGGAAAGTGGGAGATATGCTCCAGGTCAGGGTGAGGGAGGGAGAGCTCGTCTACTCCAGGGTTGATAGGAGGCCCCTTTCAAACCACTTGGAGCAGGAGACCCTTCAGGTATAGCGTCCAGGGATGCTTGGGGTCGAATGGATGATCTGGGGAGGGACGAAGCTCCTCTAGGATCTTTATCTCCCTCCCAGCGCGTCTGGAGGAGCTCTCCACTATCTCCCTGAACTCCTCCTTGGATATGAACAGGCTGCAGGAGCTCGTCATGACGAGACCCCCCGGGGCCACCCTGGAGAGGGCCGCTGCGTTGACCGCGAAGTAGGTCCTCCTGGCGGTCCCAACCATATCCCTGCTGGGGGCGAAGGCGGGCGGATCCACGATCACGAAATCGTAGAGATCCTGATCCCTCTCGAGGAACTCCCTGACCCTAGATCTGATCGCTTCAGCCTCGACGGAGTTCAGGACGAGGTTTCTCCTCATCTCGGACACCGCGTACTCCGACTCCTCCACAGCGGTCACGCGAGCCCCTGCTAGGGCCGCGTGCAGGGCGAAGCCTCCGGTGTAGCTGAAAAGATCGAGAACCCTATCGCCAGGGCCGATCAGCTCCTCCAACCTGATCCTGTTCATCCTCTGGTCTATGAAGAATCCGGTCTTCTGTCCCTCCATGGTGTCCACGTTGAACAGGGCCGTTCCCTCCCTTATGACGGCCCTCGTCTTACTTCCCTTGACGAGCCTCCTCTCCAAGGGTAGGCCCACCTCCTTCCTAGGCCTGCTGTCGTTCCTCAACACGATCGAGGAGGGCCCGTAGATCCTGTCCACCATAGAGGCTATCCCCTCGATCCTCAGGTCGATCCCTAGCGAGGTGGATGAGAGGACCACGACATCATCGTAAACGTCCACTATCAATCCGGGCAGGGAATCAGCCTCGCTGTAAACCCATCTGAAGAAGTTATCCAGCTTCAGCTTTTCCCTCAAACTGAGGGACTCCCTCAGCCTCTCCTCGATTATGACGGCTGGATCCCCAAGCTCCCTGCTGAGGACCCTGACCGCTATGCTCCCGACGTTCTCATAGAAACCCATGCCGAGGAACTCGCCCGCCTCGTCCCTGATGGCTACGAGATCTCCCTCAGCGACAGGGCCCCTCAGGGAGCCCAACCACTTCTTGTAAATGTTCAGCTGGCCGCTCCTCACCCTCTCGGGACCCTCTCCCTTGAGGAAAACCTCTCCCGTCAGGCTCCAGCGCAAGGCTACCTCCTCATGTAGTCAGGGTCCTTGGGGAGCTTATCCGTCAGCGGCACCCCCCTGTTCCTGCCGACGAGCACGGTGTCCTCTATCCTTATCCCACCCCATCCCCTGATGTAAATCCCGGGCTCATCGGTCACGACCATGCCCTCCTCCAGAAGTCCCCTCCTCCCAACGAGCAACCTTATCTCCTCATGTATCTCTATGCCCAGACCGTGACCCAGGGAGTGGACGTAGTAGTCCAGGAGCCCGCGATCCCTCAGAATCTTCCTCGCCTCTATGTCAGGTCTCTCGAAAGGGGCCCCTCCTCTGATGTGATCGATCGCCCTGAGTTGGGCATCGAGGACGGCCTGATATCTCTCCAAGAACTCTGCGTTGGGCGTCCCGATGAAGTATGTCCTGGTTATATCGATGCAGTAACCCTTATACCTGGCCCCGAAGTCTATCAGGAGGATATCCCCCTCGGAGATCCTCCTCTCCGTTGGTATGTGATGAGCGTTGAAGGAGTTCATCCCGCTGGCTACTATCGTTGGGAAGCTGCTGCCGTCGGCTCCCAGCCTCCTCATCTCGAACTCTAGGAGATTGGCCACCTCCCTCTCGCTCATCTTCGGGGAAATATCGATGCTCTCCAGGGCCCTTATGGAGATGGAGGCGCTCTCCCTCATGAGACTCACCTCATACTCGCTCTTTATCGACCTCATCCTGCTCAACTGCTGCCTGGCATCTATCACGGCCACGCTCTTCTTGCCCCTCCTGAAGACCCTCCTCATCCTCTCGAGCATCTCCCTCCTCTCGATGAAATCCACGGCCACCCTCTTGACGTCGCCAGTCCTCTCAACCAGGACCTTGAAGGGATTGGGCTCCTCGAGCTCCGACCTGCTCAACCCGAAGAAGGGCTTGTAGACCTCGACGTGGAAGGGGGACCTCTCCTTGGCTATCTCATCGCCGAAGGCGTACCTAGCTATCAGGTATGGCTCCCCGTCCATGGGAACAACCAGGAGCTCGGATTCCATCGTTCCGGAGAGGTAGAGCATGTTGGGACCCGACGTGAAGAGGCAGAGGTCCAGATCCCTCCTCGCCATCCATCTCCTGAGTCTCCTAACCCTGGACTCGAGTTCCTCCTTTGGGTACATACGGTTGGCCGCTGAGGGAGCGGCCTAAAACCTTAACACATCCCCAGCCCCCGGCAGTATGATGCGATCCCTCATCCTCCTCGGTAGGAAGGCATCGAAGAGGTCCGGGTGCTCCGTGTGGATGGGCAGAACGAATCTGGGATTTATCGACTCCACAAGATCACCGATCTGGTCCGGTGATATGTGACCGGAGACGTGGATCCTGTAGTACCTCCTCACACCGTGCAGCATCAACCAGTTCATCAACCTATCCATTGATAGGGCCGATTCCTCGCTGAAAGGTTCAGATCTGCTCAGGATGAACTCAATCCTTGCCCGGACCCCCATGGGAACCTCGTAAAGGAATCTCGTGGCATTGCTCGTCAGCACCAGAAACTGGTGAGGGTGCCCGAAAACGGAGAGCCTTCTC
>MAIU01000045.1 GCA_003344655.1 Candidatus Korarchaeota archaeon NZ13-K | reverse complement strand
TGATCACACCTTGCGATGCGGTATGCTCTCCAAACGAGCCGATGGGGGTCATCCGCTCGATAATCCTCACCGCAATCCCGGATAGGTGGATATTATGTTGATCTAACCCTCCATGGTAGGTTAAGTTTTTATAGAAAGCGCGTGAGGTGAGCGTAAGAGGTCGCATTATGTCGATTCCTTCCGGCGAAGAGGAGGTGCTGGGGGTCGTCCTCCTGAGGAGGCCGAGATCCCTGGGAAGATGGGACACATTCGCGACAGTCTTAACGACTAGGAGAATGATATTCGCCCAGATAACCGGGGAAATGGTCAAGGAAGCTACAGAACAGGCCAAGAGACAGGCGAAAGCCGAGGGAAAGGGGTTCCTAGGACAATGGTCCGCCCAGCTCAGGGCCACGCTGAGCTACGCGAACAGGTACATGAGCATGGAGCCCTCCCTTATTCTCTCGGAGACCCCGGGGAACTTCTACATCGATAACGATTCGATAGGGGAGATCAAGCTTAAACTCTCTCCCCAGGGAAATGTGAATGAGTTCGACGTTGAGATTCACTCGCGGTCCGGGAAGATGGTCTTCAAGATGGACGAGAACGCCGACAACGTGAGGCTCCTCAAGAATGCCTACGGGGACAGGGTCAAGCTGCCTTTCGGCTACTCGATCAGCGGCTTCAGACTGGGCTGATCCTATCCCCTCCCTTTTGCGCGCTCACATGACTTTGAGCTCAGGGGAGCGCCTCTCATGAAAAATGCCTGAGGGGGGATGCCGCGCCCTCCTCGGAGGCCCTTTTGTTCGTCACTTGACGATTACCCTCACCTCATGCCTCAGCATGTCTATCCTGATCTCCTTCACCCCATCCAGCGATCTCTCATCACCATCCTCGTTCACGAGCACGAGCCTACCGTCCTTGAACCACACCAGCATGACCTCCTCCATCATCAGCTCCTCTCCAGAGTCACTGACCAGGTACGCCACCCCCTCGCACATGATATCACCTCCCGAAGATCTTACGGGGAGGGGGATTGAACAGCTCCTCCAGGCCCAGCTCCTCAGGGCGCATGCCCATGGAGTACGCCAGAAGCTGGGTGAAGTGGAGCACGGGCAGGCCTGAGGTGTAGAAGTCGAGCATGAAGTGGCAGAGATTGCACATGGTGGCTACAGCCTCGGCTCCCGCCGATCTGGCTGAATCTATCACGTCCTGAGCCAGTTTAACGGCTATCTCTGGCTCCCTGAGGGCCAGGGGGCCTCCACAGCACTTGGCCTTCATCGGGAAGTCGACGACATCGGCCCCCGTCAGGGAGAGGATGTCCCCCAGCACCCTCGGCTCCTCTGGATCGTCTATGGCCAGCTCCCTCGGCCTGAGGGCGAGGCAACCGTAGTAGGGGGCCACCTTCACGTCGACCCTCCTAACTATCCTCGATGCTATCCTCTCAAGCCCTACTTCCCTGGCCAAGAAGTCAACTATGTGAACTGCGGATCCTCCGTTTCTGTTGATCGTGCTGTAGCATCCGCTGCATCCCGTTATCACCCTACCTCCGGCCTCCCTGTTTATGATGGAGGCGAGCTCCCTGGTCATCCTCCTATCGTAGAGCTCCCCCTCGAGGGTGCCGCAGCAGGGGAGATCCTCAAGAAGCCTGTAATTCACTCCAAGCTCCTTCAGAACGAAAAGGCTCGTCCTGACGTAAGCTCTCTCGGTGGTCATTCCGGAGCATCCTGGATAGTAGGCCTCAACCCCTCCCGACAACCCTCCTCACCTCCCTCAACAGATCATCCCTGACCCTCCCCCTCTCCAAGATGAGGGGGACGAGCCTCAGCCCCCTGATCCCGGATGCGTTTACAACAGAGATTCCAAGACTCTTCATGGCCAGGATGGCGGGGTTAAGGAATCCCTTGCCTGAAAGCTCCTCCAAAAACGCCCTTTCCACCCTTCCAGCCCCGTACCTCCTGGCGGCGATGTTAGATAGAGCGGTGGCCACATCCGGGAAGCTCAGGCCCTGCGGGCACCTGACGGAGCATATGAAGCAGTGGAGGCATATCTCATAGCTCCTGCGCCTCAGCACCTCCTCCCTGCCGAGCTGGAGCTCATGCATGAGCTTAGCCGGTGAGAATCCCTTGAAGCCCGTCATCTGGCATGAGGAGGAGCACTCGCCGCACTGGAAGCATGCCATGACGTCCTGTCCGGAAAGGACCTTCAGCTCCTCCGCGAGGCTCAAGCTCTCACCCTCCCGAAGGAGATCGATCTGGCGCTGAGGGCCTCCTTGCAGTCGGGACATACTCTGGGTGAGTTGGCCCTCCTGAGCTCCTTCTCCGTCGCGAAGTGCCTCCCGCAGACCTCGCATTCAACCAGAGGAATCCTCATCGCCTCGCTCCACTCCTCCAGGAGCTGTGAGACCCTCACCCCACCCAACCTGAGGGACGCCTCCCCGCTCTCCTCGCAGGCCTTCACGCAGTCCCCGCAGGCCGAGCATCTGGCCGCGTTCACGAGGATGCTCCTGAACCCGTTGGAGTCCACCATCTTCAGCGCACCCAGACCGCAGGATTCCACGCAGGCGCCGCACCCGGCGCAGCTCTCATCGTAGATCGGGACCCTGAAGCCAGGTATCTCCGGAAGAACGAGGTCCCTCACCTCCCTGGCCACGACCCTGAGCGCCTCTACAAGGTTCATCTTCTTCCCCAGCCTGACCCTGTCCAGCCTTCTCGTCCTCCTCAAGGGTCCGAGCTCCTCAACCCTCCGGGCCATCTCCTCAGCCGCCGCAACGAACTTCTGGGGCTCCGAGGACGCCATGAAGAACATCTCAACCCTCTCGGGCTCAACACCCACGGCCCTGAGGAGCTCCTTCACGAAGTTCACCCTTCTCTCCGCCTTCACGTTCCCGTCCACGTAGTGACACTCCCCCTTCCTGCAGCCGGCGACGAAGACGGCATCCGCTCCCCTCGCGAGGGCGTAGAGGAGCCAGGAGGGGTCAACCGTGCCGGAGCAGGGTACCCTGACGACGAGCACGTTGGCCGGGTGCCTCCTGTGCGTGCTCCCGGCCAGATCCGCGGCTGCATAGGCGCACTCGTTGCAGCAGAACCCCACAACGTAGCTCAAGTTATCACCTCCAGCAGCCCGTCCACCTGATTGAGCATCTGCCCGTGGCCGTAAAGCCTCCTCTCTATGGCCCCGGTCGGGCAGGCCCCCTGGCAGATACCGCAGCCCATGCACGCCAGGGGCATCACCTCGGCCTTGCCCCCTTCCACAACTATCGCTGAGAACGGGCATTCCTCAGCGCACGCCCCGCAGCCCGTGCAGAGATCCTGGTTCACCTCGGCCTTCTCCCCGGTCACCTGGACCTTCCCCAGAAGCAGAAGCCTGGCCGCCTCACTTGCAGCTGCCTTCGCCTGCGTAACCGAGTCTGGAATGTCCTTCGGCCCCTGGGCGGTCCCGCATATGAATATACCCGGTCTAGATGTCTGAACCGGCTTCAGTTTTGGGTGCAGCTCCTGCAGGAAGCCGTAGAGGTCCCTGGGTATGTTCAGCAGCTTCGAGATCGATGTGGTTCCCTCCGATGGGGTCAGGCCGGCGGCTAGGACGACCATGTCGACTTCCAGGCTCAGCTTCTCCCCAAGAAGCTCATCGTAAACATCGACCACTAGCCTCTCTCCATCTCTCCTCACCTCGCCGGGCTTACCCCTTATGAAGACGACTCCCTCCTCCCTCACCCTCCTGTACATTTCCTCGAACCCCTTCTTCGGGGTCCTCATGTCCATGTAAGCCACGTACACCTTCGTGCCAGGGTACTCCATCCTCAGTATCTCCGCGTGCTTCAGGGTTATCATGCAGCAGACGTTGGAGCAGTACGGATTGTGGTTCAGATCCCTGCTGCCAGCGCACTGTATGAAGAGCACGCTCTCAGGGACCTTTCCATCAGAGGGTCTCCTTAGATGTCCCTGCGTCGGTCCGTTGACGTTTATGAGGGATTCGAATCCGAGCTGCGTTATCACGTCTGCGATCCTCCCGTAACCGTAGTTCCTCAGGTTGGATGCATCGTACTCATCGGCCCCAGTGGCCACTATTATCGCCCCCACCCTGAGCTCGAACTCCTCATCCGTCTCGCTGAGATCCACGGCCTTCGCTGGGCAGACCTCCTCGCACTTCCTGCAGCTCCCGTCCTTGAAGAAGAGGCAGCTGGCCTCATCCACCGCGTAAGCCCTGGGAACCGACTGGGGGAAAGGTATGTAAATGGCCTTCCTCTTCCCTAGTCCCATGTACCACTCGTTACTCACGCTCACAGGGCAGTTCTCAGCGCATATGCCGCATGCGACGCACTTCGTCTCGTCCACGTGCCTGGCCCTCCTCCTCACCCTGACCCTGAAGTCCCCCACGGAACCGCTCACCTGCGTGACCTCGCAGAGCGTGTGAATCGTGATGTTGGGATGGTGCTCGGCCTCGGCCATCATGGGTGTTAGTATGCAGAGGGAGCAATCGCCCGTCGGGAAGACCCTGTCAAAGAGGGCCATCTTCCCCCCTATCGTGGGGCTCCTCTCCAACAGGTGCACCCTTATCCCCTTCTCCGCCAGGTCCAGGGAAGCCGCTATGCCCGCCACTCCCCCTCCTATCACCAGGGCCTCCCTAGTCACGCTGAACTCCCCGGTCTCAACGGGCTCGGCCTCCAGAACCTTCTCCACGGCCGCCCAGGTGTAAGCTATAGCCTTCCTGGTGGCCTCCTCAGGATCATCTGTGGACCAGGAGACGAGCTCCCTTATGTTGGCCTGCTCGAAGTAGCCCATGTTCAGACCGGCCTCCTCCACGACGCTCCTGAAGAGGGGCTCATGCAGCTTCGGGCTGCAGGCAGCCACGACGACCCTGTCCACCCTTCCGGCCCTTATGTCCCTCTTTATGAGGTCCTGCCCGGAGCTGCTGCACATGAAGAAGTAGTGCCTGGATACGGTGACCGACGGATGCTTCTTGAGCTCGGCCGCCACCCTCTGGACATCCACCTTACCTGCTATGTTCTTGCCGCAGTGGCAGACGTAGACCCCCACCTTAGGCATGAGGATCACCCCCGAATATGCTGTCGAAGGCCTCCATCAGGGATGAGATCGCTTTAGAGGAGCCGATCAGGTCCCTCAAGCTCCTCCCCTCCACCTCGGCCCTCAGCAGGGACTCGTCGTAGGGGATGAAGAAGCACCTTCCCCCCAGCCTCTCCCTTATCCTCTCCACATCGCGGTGATCCCCGGAGAACTTGTTCACTATGTAGCTGACCTCCGCTATCCCCAGGCTCCTTCCCATCTCCGCCAGCCTCCTGGCTATCTCAAGGGACTTCAGGGTTGGCTCGGTCACGCAAAACATGTGGTCGAACCTCTCAGCCAGACCCCTTCCGAACACCTCCGCCCCCGCCTCGGCATCGACGACGACGGCATCATCCTCCTCCATCAGGAGGTGGGATAGCATCGCCTTCCCGAGGGCTATGGCCGGGCATAGGCAACCTTGTTTCGCTGAATCTATGCTCCCGACCACCAGCAGGCTTATGTTCTCATCCACCCTGATGCCGTACCTTTCGACCAGGTCCTCAACCCTGGGGTTGAGCCTGAAGTAGAGGCCCCAGCTCTCCCCCGGCCTGGCTCCGGTCCTCTCCTCTATCAGTTCCTCATCCTTCACCAGGGGGACTATCCTCCCCCTCACATCCTCTGGGAGGCCCAGGGAGAAGGCCAGGTTCGGGACGGAATCCGTATCAACGGCCAGAACCCGCTTACCCCTTGAGGAGAGAAAAAAGGAGAGAGTTGAGGCGACCGTTGTCTTTCCAACTCCTCCCTTCCCGGCCACTATCACCTTCAGCCCCATAAGCCTTCACTCCGGCCAGCCCAACCTCCTCCTCTTCTCCATTATGTGATCAATGATTGCCCTCGCAGCCTTCTGCGGGTCCGTCTCGACGAGGAACTTACCTCCAACTAGGTCCTCAGCTCCCCTAGTGAGGATCTCCACCACCTTAGGCGCTCCCAGCACCGGAGGCACAGTGCCCAGATGTACTAGTAGCCCGCTTGCCACGAAGTAGGTCCCTATGGACACGGCCTTCTCGCTGTACCACTCGGGAGCGGAGCCCGCTGCCGGGAGATCACTTATATCGACTCCCAGATGATCAGCCAGCGCCGCTAGGGCTACCAGCATCCTGCTGCAATCGACGCAGCTCCCCATGTGAAGGGCGGGGGGTATGCCTAGCGCCTTGCAGACCTCCCTCAGGCCGGGACCAGCCAGCTCCGCAGCCTCCGGTTTGAAGAGACCGTGCTTGCTCATCGCTATGGCCCAGCATCCCGTGCCGACAACCAATATGTCATTCGCTATCAGCTCCTTTGTTATCGTGACATGTGAGCTGTCGTGCCTGACCTTCGGGTTGGTGCAGCCAACTATCCCGGCGATCCCCTTTATCTTACCGCTCCTCAGGGCCTCAGCCAGGGGCTCCAGCGTCCCTCCCAGGGCCGAGAGTATCGCCTCCACGCTGAAGCCGACCACGGCCTCCATCTTCTCCTTCGGTATGAGCACCCTCTCCCTCATCCTGTTCTTGAAGTTCTCGACGGCCATTCTCACTATCTTCTTCGCGCTCTCCTCGGCCCTGGCCTTGTCGAACTCCACGTGGATGGCCCCCGGTATCTTGGTCTTGGGCTCCGTCGTTATCACCTTAGTGTGGTAGCACGAGGCCACGTCAACCAGGGATGGCATTATGCATTGGTAATCAACGACAACGGCCTCCAGAGCCCCCGTTATGATCGCCAGCTCCTGCTGGAGGAAGTTTCCGGCTATGGGTATCCCGAGTCTCATGAGCACCTCGTTCCCGGTGCAGCACATCCCCACCACGTTTATACCGCCCTCGGCGCCGAGGCTCCTGGCCAGCTCCACCAACTCAGGGTCCTTAGCGGCCTCCACTATCTTCATGGAGAGCAGGGGATTGTGACCGTGAACCATTATGTTGACCGCATCCTCCCTGAGCACCCCGAGATTGGCCCACACTTTTATCGGCTTCGGGGTGCCGAACATCACGTCACTGAATAGGGTGGCCATCATGGAGCCGCTCCATCCGTCGGCCAGGGCGGCCCTGATCCCCTGGGCTATCAGGTTGAGGGGATCGGCGTCAACCCCCATGTGGGTCCTGTGCATTATCTCCGTGACCTCCCTGTCTATGGCCCTCGGGGTCATGCCGAGCCTCTCCCACAGCCTCTTCCTCTTCTCCGGGGCGTAGGCATTGAGAAACCTGAGTGGCTCGTTCCCTGGCTTTCCGAACTCCATCTCTGCTATCTCAACAACCTCCTTGGCTATCTCCATTATCCCCTTACCCTCGGTCTCTATTCCAAGGGCCTTGGCCATGTTGATCAGCTTCCCCTCATCCGTTATTCCGTAGTCCTTGGCCCAGCCGTCTATGATTCCCCTGAAGACCTCAACAATATCCCTAGCGTGATCGCTGTGCGCGGCCGCCCCGGCCGCCAGGGCCCTCATCAGGTTCCTGGCGACTATGGTGTCCGCGCTGGCCCCGCATATCCCCTTGCTGGGACCGTAGCCGAACGGGTCTATCCTGCAGGGTCCCATGTTGCAGTTCCTGCAGCATACACCGAGGAGCCCAAAGCCGCACTGAGGCTGCTGAGCCAGATACCTGTGCCAGGCGGTCTCAACACCGTCCCTCTCCGCCTTCTCCAGGAGCTGGGGAACCGTGGGATCTACGGATGCCTGCTGGTAGAAC
>MAIU01000044.1 GCA_003344655.1 Candidatus Korarchaeota archaeon NZ13-K | reverse complement strand
CATGCTCATCCTGATCCCCAGCCCCACGTTCGCCCGGGAGCTTCCCCTCGGGATGATCCAAGCGTAGGCGCCTGGAGCCAGCTCCTCATCGAAGAATAGCTTCATCTCGCTGGGATCGTCAATTTCCAAGGGAACCTCGAGCGGAAAGGCTATGGAGACTTCATCGCAGTCGACGGTTCCTCCTCCGATCATGGAGGATATCCTGCTGGGGAACCCGTCCGCCCCAACAAGATACCTGGCTGCGTACTCCCCCCCGCTCGTCAGGACCTCATAAAACTCCCCCTTCCGCTTCATGGAGAGGAACCTCTCCCTGAAGAGCACCCTGGCGCCCTCCCCTTCCGCCTGCCTCAGCCTCTCCCTTAGGAGCTCACCCCTCCTTATCGAGTAGCCGACGTAGTCCACCCTGAAGGACCTACCGTATACCTCCACCCGGATTCCGGAGAGTCTGTGCACTGTGAAAGGCCTCACGAACTCGAAGTAATTGGAGGCTATTTCCTCCTGGACTCTCAGGTATCCCGGATCCGGGACGTACTCGCCGCAGATCGTTCCGGGACCGGGGTTTCTCTCCACGGTGAGGACCTTATAGCCCCTTCCGGAGAGGAAGAAGGTGGCTGCCGCTCCGGCCGGTCCTGCGCCTACGACGATCACATCGTACAACTCACTCTGCCACCCTTCTGCGGCTCGCTATCTTATCCAGGAAGGGTTCGTAGGTCCTCCGATAGAGCTCGGATGACTCCAGCTTCTTCACATCCCTCCTGTACTTCATGGAAGGTCCGACCCTCCCCGGTCCGTACCTCCTCTCATACTCCTCGAAAGTCATGGAGTGCTCCCTCAGCACCCTGTCCCTGTAGATGTCAGATATCACGTTGTACGTGCAGAAGGGTATCATCCTCCCATCCGGGGAGAAGTAGTGTATGTCGCACCTCAGGACCCTCTGGACGTCGTAGTTGTAGAGGTCCATGAAGTGCATCATCCCGAGGAACAGGGACCTGTAGTGGAACTCCCCCAAGGCCTCATAGTTCCTCTTGAGGAATATGTTCCTGATCATTCTGATTAGGTCTATTCCCGGTGGTTGCTTATCCCTCTCCACGAAACTTGGGAGCTTATAGATCACCTTGAGGAGTGTTATTAACCTATTGGCCCCCTCCATTACCTCCCTAGCCTTCTCGGAGAGGAAATCGTGGAGGCCCTCCACGTCCACGAATTCCGTTATGGGTATGAACTCCTTCAGCTCCCTCCTTCCGTCCACCCTCTCGAACACAGGGAAGACGTATGTTGCCATACCACATGCTGGATGGTTTGTGAGCGTCAGCTTAGGCTTCCCGGTCAGTGCTTCGATGAACTGGCTTATCGGGACAGTGAAGGGAACTGGATACCAAGCTTCCTTACCTATCTGGCCGTTTGTCTGATCCTCTATCCTCTTAATCACATCAGGTATCGTTATTCTATACTTCTCCCTCTGATCCCTCGGCATCCTCCCGGTGAGGGAGACGGGCTGGAAGTTGATCCCCCTTATCACGTCCATGTTGTATGCCGCGAACCTGACTATGTCCCCAACCTCGCCATCGTTGATCCCCTTTATCACAGTGGGGACGAGTACTATGCTCGTCATGGAAGACTTCCTGGCCAGATCCAGGATGTAGGGCATCTCCCAGTGATTCTTGGGATTCGCGATGGGCGTGACGCCGTCGAAGCTCAGGTACATCGTGTTGACTCCGGCCTCCCTAAGCTCCCTCATGAGCCAGGGCTTCTCCAAGAATGCGATGCCCTCTGTGTTGAGCTGGATGTGCGTGACACCCTTCCTCCTGAGGAGCCTCACTATCTCAACTATGTCATCCCTGAGCAGGGGCTCCCCTCCAGTTATCTGAACAGCGTTGCCATGAGCGGGCTTCTCCATCAGCATTAGATCTACCATTCTCTCTATCTCCTCCAAAGTGGGCTCGTAGACGTATCCCGCTTTCTCTGCGTAGAAGAAGCAGTACCAGCAGTCCATGTTGCACCTGTTCGTGACCACAAGGTTGGCCAGAGCCGTGGTGTTTAGGTGGGCCTCGCATATTCCGCAGGAGAACGGACAGGGAGAGCTCAGGTTTGTGTGAGGCGGATATATCCCTCTTCCCTTCACCTCGAACCTCATGGCTTTCTTGAAGAGCTCTGAATCCCCCCAGTAAACGTCCTCGAATTCCCCGTGATCGGGGCAAACCTTCCTTATGTAGACAGCCCCATCCCTCTCGAGTATGACCGCCGGTAAAAGCCTGTAGCACTCCGGGCAGATGGATGATGTGTATCTGACCAGTTTCTCCCTCTCTCTCAGCTGAGGCCTGGGACCGCCGACCTCTATCTTCCTCCCCCCGACCTCAAAGGACCGGGGTTTGACCACCTCGACTACCATTTCGGCACCTACTCATCACCGCAAAGTTATTAATAAACGTTACCACAACGGATGGGGATGGAAAATTAAGGAAAATGAAGACTGCACCTTGCTGCTATATGAGATTATTGCACTATTGTTATCCAATGAATATGAAACTATTAAGCCGGGAGTTGAGGATATGTTGAACGGATACCTGAGGGATTGCCTCGAGGGTGAGGAGTCCCGGGAGAAGTTCTCCTCATTCTTCTCCGATTTAATCGGCTACGCTGAGTCAAAGAACATTGAGGAACTCCTCAAATCCTTAAGGAGGAGAATCGTTGAGGACAGGGAGCTCAGGGAGGCGGCCATCATGGCTTTCCGGGAGGTATGCGATCCGGGTGTCGCGAGAGTTGCTAGGGAATGGGGGGAGGATCTGGAGCCTGCCGTGAGGATGGCCTACCTTAAATGCCTCCTCAGACTTTTCGAGAGAGGGGAGATAGGCGTTGATGATCTTGCCTCATTCCTGGAAGATCCCTCCCCAAAGATCAGGCTCTTCCTGGCCTCCTCACTCTCACTGCACGCAGGGGAGAGCGAGGTCAGGTCCTTCCTCCTGAGGATGCTCGCGAGGGAGAGGAGGAGCGAGATAAGGAACGTGATAATAGAGGCCCTCTCGTCAAGTGATGATCGCTGAAATTGAATGGAAGAATTCTAAATCAGCAAGACCGCGAAAAGGCTGAAATGGGCCTGAAAGTCGCTGAGTTGAGAGGAGCGCCGCGGCATCCTAGGAGCGGGTAAACGTATTTTTTTATGCGGGTGTTTAGCCTTGGGTGGTACCTTGCTCAGGGTCACCTTCCTGGGGCACTCCGCATTCCTCCTGGAGGGGAGTAAGAGGGTTCTCATTGATCCCTGGATAGATGGAAACCCCCAGGCTCCCATGAAGATCGAGGAATGCAGGGGCGCTGATGTCTACATAGTAACTCATGATCACGGGGACCATGGCCTGAGTGATGCCATAAGGCTCTCGAAGAGGCACGGAGGCATCATAGTCTCGATATACGAGATAGCTGAGAAGGCTAGAAGGGAGGGAGCGAGCTCCCTGGGGGCCAACATAGGTGGCTTCTTCGAGGTCAATGGCATGAGGGTTGCCCTCACGAATGCCGTCCACAGCAGCGGCGTTGGGGCCCCGGTCGGAGCCGTTGTGGAGTTGGATGATAGGAGGATATACCACGCGGGTGATACTGGGGTTTTCTATGACATGAAGATAATAGGGGAGCTCTACAAGCCGGATCTCGCCCTCCTCCCCATCGGGGGGCACTACGTCATGGGACCCCTGGAAGCGAGTCTCGCTGTAGAGCTCTTAGGGGTTCAGAAGGTCATACCGATGCATTATGGGACGTTTCCAGTGCTTCGGGGCAATCCTGAGGAGTTCAAGAGGTTTCTAGAGAGCAGAGGATTGAAGGCAGAGGTCATAGTGCTTAGGCCAGGAGAGAGCTATGAACTCTGAAATAAGACCGAAGGAGGTCCAGATAATAGCCGAACTTTACGATGTGACCGAGAAGGAGATACTTGACTCTCCTGAGCTCATGAGGAAGTTCCTCTTGGAGGTAGCAGGCGCGGCGAGCGAGGGCGCGTTCCACGTTCACGTGCACGAGTTCGAGCCATACGGTCTGAGCGGTTTCCTTATGACGGGTGATGGCTACGTGGCAATACACACGTGGCCGGAGCATTGCTATGCCACCGTGAACATAGTGAGCTTCTCGAACCCGGAGTGGCCCTGGACCGTCTATAAGGTGGTCGCCGGGCTCCTAAAACCGAGGCAGCAGAACGCCGTGGAGATAAAGAGCGGACTGGACTTCAGCTGAGATCCGCCAGCTCAATCTCTGAACCCATCCCTGCCTTTCCCATCTCTTTTTCGACCCTACCTATCAGGTAATTCTGCCTGAAGTCGACTATCTCCACGAGGTAGAAGTGACCCGGCCTAGCCCTCTCTAAGGCCACCGGCTTGTAGGACCCGGTCCTTCCCTGATATCCCTTCTCACTCACCTCTGAGACCAATACGACGACTTCTCTCCCGAGGTATCTTTCATTGATCCTCTCCTTAACTCTACTTATCAGCTCACTCAGAATCCTGCTTCTCCTCGCCACGACCTCCTCCGGCAGCCTTCCCATCTTCGAGGCGGGGGTCTTGGGCCTCGGCCCGAACTTGCTCAAGTTCACGATATCCGGTTCGACCCTCTCGATCAACCTAAGCGTGAGCTCGAAGTCCTCCTCATCCTCCGTTGGGAATCCCACTATTACATCAGTGCTTATCGTGACCTCGCCTAATTCCCTCCTCGCGAGATCCACCATCCGGATGAACTGCTCCGCCGTATAGGCCCTCCCCATATCCCTGAGCACTTCATCGGAGCCGCTCTGAACTGGTATGTGGAGGAACTTGTAAACCTTCTCTCTTTTGAAAGCCCCGATCAGCTCCTCAGCTATTGGCAGCAGGGAGCTAGGTGTCATCATGCCGACCCTAATCCTGAATTCTCCGGGAATCGCGCTCAACTCCACCAGAAGGCTCGCTAGATCGTCTCCCGTATCTCTGCCGTAGGCCGCTGTGTCCTCAGCCGTCAGCCAGATCTCCACAGCCCCCCTCCTGAGGAGGTGCTCGGTCAGCCTGACTATGCTGCTCCTGGGGAAGCTGGTCAGTCCTCCCCTGGCTAGCCTGGTTATGCAGTAAGTGCAAGCCCCCATGCAGCCCTCGGCTATCGGCACTATCCCCACCAGTCCCAAAGGATCCCTCAGGTAGGAGGACTTGTCCAGGAACCCCCATCCGAGGAACTCCGCCTCCCTACCCTCCAGAGCTGCCGAGACCGCCTCGACTATCCTATCTATGGATCTCGGCGACACGAATACCTTGGAGAACTTCCTGAGGGACTCCGTCTGGGACTTGGCCATGCACCCGGCTATTACCAAAGGAGCTCGCTTGGAGAGCTCCCTGGCTCTGTGGATCATCTTGTGCTCCGTGGGGGTCTTAACGTTGCATGTGTTGAGTATGATGACGTCGGCTTGTGATGGATCTTCCACCCTCTCGAAACCGCTTCTCCTCAGGATCTCCTCCATTATCTGCGAATCCGATCTGTTCATCGAGCAGCCATGGGTCTCGATGAAGAACCTCAACTCATCATTTACCTCCTTCCTCCGATTCGACCGTGACGCCGTCTATGCTGGCCACGTTCCCGCCGTAGTACCTGATCAGCTCCACTATATCATCCTCGTCCAGGTCCCTTCCCTCTATCACGAGCCTCAGCCTCTCTATGTTGGTGTCATAGTCCCTGACCTCCACGTCCACCCTCTTGACCCCCTCGAGCTTAGAGAGGGCGTCCGCTATCTCTATTATGTCCGGATCGTGGGGCTTCACGACATCCAGCACCAACTTGCTTATGAAGCTCCTCTTCTCCCTCTTACCATTGGAAGAGAATCCAATACCTAACACTCGCTGGATCCTCCCTCGCCCGAACCCTCGGTAGTAGCATATAAGTGTTTCCAGCATCCGAGCTCGAGGAACAACATTGCTATCACTTTGTTAACAGTTCTTCTTTTTCCTCCCTTTAATCTGATCAATTTTATCTTGCCTTTGTACTCATCAGGTATTTCCAAGCTTTTAGAGAATGTAATGAACAATCTTATTCCCCTTCTCACGCAGTAGTCGAGCAGCTCCCTCAATTCCCTGCCCTTCCCCCTGACGGCGCTCCTAGGCTGCCAGACTGCCCCGTAGCCCAGGTAGTTCAGCCTCCTCTGGACTGAGAAGTAGAAGTCTCTGGGAACTGTTCTGTCGAAGAAGAATGGGGTCTTATACCTCTTCGCCCTCCTCCTCACCAACCTCATCCCTCAGTAGCCTTCTGACCCTCAGCACATTCACCCCCAGCTTCCTCAGGGCCTCCTCCACCCTCTCCTTATCCTCCCCCCTCAGTCCCTTGTTGTCAACTATGGCGTGACTCACGGGCTCGCTGCTCCTAGCTATGGCCTGCCTCACCATCTCCTCATCCACCCATTCCGCGTCCAGCTTCCTCGCCGCGTGCCCTATCGCAAATCTCGTGAGCAGTTCTACCTTGGTGAAGTGCTCATTTATGTGCGGCCCTCCGAAGGCCACCGCCGCCAGGAACTTCCCGTCCCTCCATGATTCTATCGCCTCTAGGGTCGATTCGGATGCCACTTTGAGGCCCCTCTCGTCATTCCAGGCCCTCTCATCGCAACCTATCTCGAGGAAAGCCGTTGGTATATCCAAGGTCGGCCCGTGATGCGTCGGCTCGAAGCCCACCCAGTAGCCCACCTCACCGGCCCTCTTGCTGGCCGCCAGCAGGTACTCCTTCATGAGGGAGGGGATCGCTATGGAGAGCCTGAAGTGATCCCCACCGTACTTCGCCCTCCCGAAGTTTCCAGGGGCGTGCGCGGTGAATATGGGGTGGTCTGGTGTACCGCTGTGCTTTGAGAGCACCACAAGATAATCGAAACCCCTGAAGGAGTCCTCCTTGAGATATAGAGCTTCCCTGTCCAGCTCCAGGAGCTCGCATCTCTTGTCGGATATCGTGAAGTCCTCTCCGGCCACATCCCTTATTCCCTTGGCCATCCCTGAACCCGCGGGATCCCTCTTGGAGTAGGCGAGCGCTATCCTTCTTACCATCAACCGGCGATGAGACCCTTCCAATAAAAAGGTGGATGCCGCAACCAAGCGGGAACCAGAGGGATCTACTGCTGCCCCTAATTTCGACGCTTTGAGAGATGATCCTCACCCGCGGGAATCCTGGAGAGTGCATCTCAATGGATACCCAAGCCTGGAGGCGCTATTCCATGGGCGAGGTATTCCCGCGTTCAAGAGCATGGAGCTCCAATATATAAATAGGGGGCACGCAGCAAGCGGGGTGAACCTTGGACCTCCACAGGACGCTCGCTCTGACGCTCTCACCCGTCACCGTGGGATTGATAACTGTGTTAGCCCTGGGCCTATCCGAGGGTAGCCTAGTGAGCACTCTGGTCTCCTTGGTGTTCATAGTGATATTACCGGTAGCCGACGTCATCAGGAGGTATTTGAAGGGGGAGATAGACATCCTAGTACCTGAGAGGTCAGTGAGGGGCGTGTTCTTCGCCCAAGCCTCCTTCTCCTACTCAGTGGGTTTCGTTCTGCTGAAGCTGATGAACAGCAGGCTCCTCTCCCTGCTCTCCCTCACATACCTCCTGGTCAGCCTGAGCCTGATCCTGATAAATAGGAAGGTCACGAAGGTCAGCGTGCACATGGCCGGGATAACTGGGCCAGCTACCTTTCTCATCTACTTCGGGAGCGGCCTGGGTTACGCGATGGCCCTCCTCATACCCCTGCTGGCATGGTCGAGGTGGAGGTCCGGCTCCCACACCCCAGGTCAGGTGGTCCTAGGATCCGTCGTTTCCTTCCTGATAACCATAGGCGTCTGTCACACCCTTCAGGTCACCGATGATTGAGGATATCTTCTCCCTTGAGATCCTAAGATAATCGGGGTCGCTCGAATGTATCTCGAGCGTTATCGTGCCCCTGTACATGCTTCTGACCAGCTCCAAGACGACCTCCGACCAAGGTATCCTCCCGGCCCCTATGGGCATGTGGAGATCGCTGTTCATATCGTTATCATGAGCATGTACGTGCATTATCTCCCTCCTGCACTTCCTAAGGTAAGATCTCAGCTTCTCCACGCCTCCGTTGATCATCGCGTGCCCCAGGTCGAGGGTCATGAGCAGGTCCTCGACGTTGTCTAGCAGGTACCTTATGTCTGAGGGGGATCTGAAGGCCCCGTGATCCACGTTCTCCACCAGTATCTGGACACCCAGCTCCCTCCCTTTCTTGACTAGTTCCCTGAATCCCGCCACATTGAGCTCCCTCGCCTTATCCCTCACGGCCGCGAGCCATCCGGGCGTGAATGGGTGGAACGTCGTGAATGCTGATTCCAGCTCGCTAGCGACCTCTATTATTCTAGCGGCAGCTCTAAGGGCTCCCGATCTCACCTCATCGTAGGGATGCGCCAGCTCAAGGTAGTACGGGGAGTGTACGATCAGGAAGGCATCATAGGACTCTACCGCATCCTTCAGATCACCCAGCCTGCGCTTTATGGAATCCACCCAGGAGAGGGGCCATTCCACAGTCAGTTCCACGAAATCCATGCCCATCTCGAGTATCGTGGTCACCTCATCCATGGGATCCCTGTGGGGATTGTTCATACCGCCGAAAGCGTAATCCACCATATGGCGGAGGGGATTCCCCTCCGATATAAAGCTTGGGATGGTTCCTTTCGCTTCGATGAGTGCTCATCCCTCGCCCCTGAGGGCATCTTCCCCGGAGCGGGCTTAATATGCTTCGGTTCATCCACAACCTCATGAGTGAGGCAGAGGCCCCCATCAACTTTTATCGGAGTCGAATCGGGGATGCTTGGAGGCGGTTAATGAGCTTGAGGAGCGCCATGATGCTCGCTCGAAATTCACTCCCCTCTGAAATTTTTAAGTGTGTATCATCGCTCAGGATCTCGGGATCAAAGCAGTGGGCCCGTAGCTCAGCAAGGACAGAGCGGCGGCCTTC